>NZ_BAAAHE010000047.1 GCF_039525035.1 Sporichthya brevicatena | reverse complement strand
CCCGCGGCGAACACCCCGCCGTCCGCGCCCCCGGCTCCGGGCCCGCGTCCGGGTCCGGCCGCCCCGCGCCCGACCATCCGGCCGGGCAACAACCCGTTCTCCTCGGCCAGCGGCATGGCACGTCCGCCGGCCCGTAACGCTCCGCGTCCCGGCCCGACGCCGGGTGGCGTGCCGGGCGCTCCGCGTCCGCCGCAGCCCGGTCCGGGCGGTCCGCGTCCGATGGGCGCCGGCGGCCCCGGCGGCCCGCGTCCGGGCGGGCCCCGGCCCAGCCCGGGCATGATGCCCGGCCGTGCCCCCGGCACGGGCCCCGGCGGCTTCCGTGGCCCCGGTGGGGGTCCCGGCGGTCGTCCGGGCGGTCCCGGCGGTCGTCCCGGTGGCGGCGGCTTCGGCGGTCGTCCCGGCGGTGGCGGCGGCGGTTTCGCCGGTCGTCCCGGTGGCGGCGGTGGCGGCGGCGGTTTCGCCGGTCGCCCCGGTGGTCCCCCCGGTGGTGGCGGCGGCTTCGCCGGCCGTCCCGGTGGTGGTGGCGGTCGCGGTCGTGGCGGCACGGCGGGTGCGTTCGGTCGCCCCGGTGGCCGGCCGGCCAAGGGCCGCAAGTCGAAGAAGCAGCGGCGTCAAGAGTTCGACAACATGCAGGCCCCGTCGATCGGTGGCGTGCAGCTGCCGCGCGGCCAGGGCCAGACGGTCCGGCTGCCCCGCGGGTCGTCGCTGACCGACTTCGCCGAGAAGATCGGGGCGAACCCGGCGTCGCTCGTCGCCGTGATGATGCACCTCGGCGAGATGGTCACCGCGACGCAGTCCGTCGGTGACGACACGCTCGAGCTGCTCGCGCAGGAGCTCAACGTCGTCCTGGAGATCGTGTCCCCGGAGGACGAGGACCGCGAGCTGCTGGAGACGTTCGACCTCTCCTGGGGTGAGAACGAGGGCGACGAGTCGGACCTCGTCATCCGGCCGCCGGTCGTCACCGTCATGGGCCACGTCGACCACGGCAAGACGAAGCTGCTGGACGCGATCCGCAACGCGAACGTCGTCGCGGGCGAGGCCGGTGGCATCACCCAGCACATCGGTGCGTACCAGGTGCTGGCGCACGCCAGTGAGGGCGAGGACCGCGCACGGCCCATCACCTTCATCGACACCCCGGGTCACGAGGCCTTCACCTCGATGCGTGCCCGTGGTGCGCAGGTCACCGACATCGCGGTGCTGGTGGTCGCGGCCGACGACGGCGTGAAGCCGCAGACGGTCGAGGCCCTGAACCACGCCCAGGCGGCCGGTGTGCCGATCGTGGTCGCGGTCAACAAGATCGACAAGGAGGGCGCCGACCCGGCGAAGGTGCGCGGACAGCTCACCGAGTACGGGCTGGTGGCCGAGGAGTACGGCGGCGACACGATGTTCGTCGACATCTCCGCCAAGGAGCGGATCGGCATCGACGAGCTGCTCGACGCCATCACGCTGACGGCCGACGCCTCCCTGGACCTGCGGGCCAACCCGACCCAGGACGCCCAGGGTGTCGCGATCGAAGCCCACCTCGACCGTGGCCGTGGTCCGGTCGCGACCGTGCTGGTCCAGCGCGGCACGCTGCGCGCGGGCGACTCGATCGTCTGTGGCGACGCCTTCGGTCGCGTCCGCGTCATGCTCGACGAGCACGGCAACACGGTCACCGAGGCGGGGCCGGCGCGTCCGGTCCTCGTGGTCGGTCTGACCTCGGTGCCGGGCGCCGGCGACAACTTCCTCGTCGTTCCCGAGGACCGGGTCGCCCGGCAGATCGCCGAGCGGCGTGAGGCGCGCGAGCGCAACGCGCAGCTGGCCCGTTCCCGTGGTCCGCGCGTCGGGCTCGAGAACCTCAAGGAGGCCCTGGAGAAGGGTCAGCGCGACGAGCTCCTGCTCATCATCAAGGGCGACGTGTCCGGTTCGGTCGAAGCCCTCGAGGACGCGCTGTACAAGATCGAGATCCCGGACGACGAGGTGCACCTGCGCGTCATCCACCGGGGCGTCGGTGCGATCACCGAGTCGGACGTCGACCTCGCGTCGGCGTCGGGAGCGGTCATCCTCGGCTTCAACGTCCGCGCGGAGGGCAAGTCCCGCGAGGCGGCGGACCGGGCCGGCGTGGAGATCCGCTTCTACTCGATCATCTACCAAGCGATCGAGGAGATCGAGGCCTCGCTCAAGGGCATGCTCAAGCCGGAGTACGAGGAGATCCAGCTCGGCACCGCCGAGGTCCGGGCGACCTTCTCCTCGTCGAAGTTCGGCACGATCGCGGGTTGCCTCGTGCGCAGCGGCCTCATCCGCCGCGGCACGAAGGCTCGCCTCATCCGGGACGGTGCGGTCGTCGCCCCGAACCTGACGATCGACTCGCTCCGGCGCGAGAAGGACGACGCGACCGAGGTCCGCGAGGGCTTCGAGTGCGGTATCAACCTCGGGAACTTCAACGACATCAAGGTCGATGACGTGATCGAGACCTTCGAGATGCGGGAGAAGCCGCGCGTCTGAGGCACCACCACCAGTAGGACCGGATGTTCGTCGGCAGCCTCAGCGTCGATCTGCTGCTCGGCGACGTGCATTCCCTCAAGGGGAAGCGCGCCGTCGTGCGGCCGATCGTGGCCGAGATCGCGCGCAAGTTCGCGGTCTCGGCCGCTGAGGTCGGCCACCACGATCTGCACCGTCGGGCGCTGATCGGGGTGGCCGTCGTCGCGGCCGACGCCGCGCACTGCCGCGAGGTGCTCGACTCGTGCGAGCGCCTCGTGGCGAATCACCCTGAGATCGAGATTCTGAGTACACGTCAGAAGCTCTACGGAGAGGACGACTGAGATGCCGAGCCCCGGTGCGCAGGCCCGCGCGCGCAAGCTGGCGGACCGCATCAAGGTCATCGTTGCCGAGACCTTGGAGCTCAAGGTCAAGGACCCGCGCCTCGGGTTCGTCACGATCACCGACACCCGCGTGACCGGTGACTTCCGCGAGGCGACGGTCTTCTACACGGTTTATGGGACCGACGAGGAGCGCGCGGGCACGGCCGCCGCGCTGGAGAGCGCCAAGGGCGTCCTGCGTTCCGAGGTCGGCCGCCAGACGGGCGTCAAGCACACCCCGTCGCTCACCTTCGTCGCCGACGCCCTGCCCGAGACCTCGAAGTCGATCGAGGACCTGCTGGCCAAGGCCGCGGCCGCGGACGCCGAACTCCACCGCCGCGCCGAGGGCGCGCAGTACGCCGGCGACGCCGACCCGTACCGGAAGCCGCCGGAGCCGGACGCCGAGGACACCGAGGACACCGAGGACGCCGAGGGATGACGTCCCTGGGCGGCCCCTGTCAGCCCGTACCCGGGCTGACACGTACCCGGGCGGGACGTCATCCCGCGGGGGTCGGGCGTGGGTAGCGGCGGCAAGCCGGGGCTCGGCGGGCTGGTGATCGTCGACAAGCCCGCGGGGATGACCTCCCACGACGTGGTCGGGCGGATCCGCAAGCTCGCGGGCACCCGCAAGGTCGGCCACGCCGGGACGCTGGACCCGATGGCGACCGGGGTGCTGGTCGTCGGGACGGAGCGCGCGACGCGGCTGCTCGGGCACCTCGCCGGCGGGGACAAGACGTACGCGGCCACGATCCGGCTCGGCGTCGCCACCGACACCGACGACGCGATGGGGTCGCCCACGTCGACCGCCGACGCGTCCGGGGTCCCGGACGAGGCGATCGCGCAGGGTGTGGCCGCCCTGACCGGTGACATCGAGCAGGTTCCGTCGGCGATCAGCGCGATCAAGGTCGACGGCAAGCGGGCCTACAGCCGCGTGCGCGCCGGCGAGGAGGTCGAGCTCGCGGCCCGCGCGGTGCGGGTCGACCGGTTCGAGGTGCTCGCCACCCGGCGCGAGGGCGAGTACGTCGACCTCGACGTCGAGGTGGACTGCTCCACCGGCACCTACATCCGGGCGCTGGCCCGGGACCTCGGCGCCGGCCTCGGCGTCGGGGGACACCTGACGGCGCTGCGGCGCACCCGCGTCGGCCCGTTCGGGGTCGACGAGGCCCGCTCGCTCGAGGAGTTGGCCGAGGAGCTCACGCTCGTCCCGCTGAACCGCGCCGCCCGCGCGGTCTTCCCCTCGCGGGACGTCGACGCGGACGCGGCGCGCATCCTCGTCCACGGCGGCTGGCTGCCTGCGGAGCTGGCCGGCGTGCCGGGGGAGACGGGCCCGACCGCGGTCTTCGGGCCCGACGACTGGTTCTGCGGACTGGTCGAGGTCCGCAGCGGCCGGGCACGCCCCGTCGCGGTGTTCGGCGACACCTGACCGGGCCTGCGTACGATGAGCCGCGGCCAGGGCGTGGCCACGGACGGCGTCGCGAGAGACGAGGGAGATCGGGTGCAGATCTGGCACGGTCTCGGCGACCTGCCTCGTCCGTCCGGTCCGTGCGTGGTTGCGATCGGCAAGTTCGACGGCGTCCACCGCGGGCATCAGCGGGTCCTCGCCCGCGCCCGCAAGCACGCCGACGAGCGGAACCTGCCGATGTACGTCGTCACCTTCGACCCGCACCCGGCCGTCGTCCTGCGGCCCGAGGTGGCCCCGAAGATGCTCGGCACCCTCTCCGACCGCCTCGAACGCCTCGCCGCCCACGGGGCCGACGCCGTGCTCGTGGTGCCCTTCACCGCCCAGTTGGCCGCGATCACGGCCGAGCAGGCCGTCCGGGCCGTCCTCTCGGACGGGCTGAACGCGCAGGTCGTGGTCGTGGGCGCCGACTTCCGGTTCGGCTCCGGCGCCGCGGGTGACGTGTCGTTCATGCGCTCGATGGGGGAGAAGCACGGCTTCGTCGTCGACGCCGTCGACCTGCAGTCCGACGACACCGACCGGTTCTCCTCCACCCGGGTCCGCGAGCTGCTGGCGGTCGGGGACGTCGCCGGTGCCGCCCGCATCCTCGGCCGGCCGTACACGGTCACCGGCCCGGTGATCCGCGGCGAGCAGCGGGGCCGCGACCTGGGCTTTCCCACCGCGAACCTGGAGGTCCCGGACGAGCTGGCCAGTCCCCTCGACGGCGTCTACGCCGGCTGGCTGGTCGACGGCACCGAGCGGCTCCCGGCCGCGATCTCGGTCGGGGACAACCCGACGTTCGCCAACGCGTCCCACCGGGTCGAGGCCTACGTCCTGGACCGCACCGACCTGGACCTCTACGGCAAGAAGGTCTCCGTCGAGTTCGTCGCCTGGCTGCGCGACATGCTTCCGTTCGAGGGCATCGAACCGCTCAAGGAGGCCATGAAGGCCGACGTCGAGGAGACCCGGCGCATCCTCGGCGTCTGAGGTGCCTCGCCCGGTCGGCGGGGGACGATTTCGGGCACCGACACCTGCGCTGATAGCCTGACGGACGCCGTGAAACGGCCGCGGACAGACAGAGCCCGGGTGGACCTGCCCCGGCGCGCCGCGCAGCGACCCCCGACAGGAGCCCTGAGCAGTTCATGCCGCTCGACAGTGCACAGAAGAAGGCGATCCTCTCCGAGTACGCCCTGAGCCCGAACGACACGGGTTCCCCGGAGGCCCAGGTCGCGATGCTCACCAAGCGCATCAGCGACCTGACCGAGCACCTGAAGGTGCACAAGCACGACCACCACAGCCGGCGCGGCCTGCTCCTGCTCGTGGGCCGGCGTCGCCGGCTCCTGCAGTACCTGGCCAAGACCGACATCAACCGCTACCGCTCGCTCATCGAGCGGCTTGGCCTGCGTCGATAGCGCAGGCCCGGGAACAACCCAACCGTAGGAGCGGTCGGTAAGCGGACATCTCCGCCGCCGGTCCTCGGTAGTGGCCCCCGGAGCCGCGCTGAGCCTTCCAGGTTCGACGAACTCTCCGTAGGCCTCGATCGAAGACCGGTCGAGAACGTCGCGCGAACCCGGCCTCTCCTCGACCCAGAGGAGGGGAGCCCATGGAGGGCCCCGAGATCACTTTCGCCGAAGCCACCATCGACAACGGCCGCTTCGGCAAGCGCACCGTCCGGTTCGAGACCGGCCGTCTCGCCAAGCAGGCGGCCGGCTCGGCCGCCGTCTACCTCGACAGCGGCACCATGATCCTGTCCGCGACCACGGTCGCGAAGAGCCCGCGGGAGAACCTCGACTTCTTCCCGCTCACGGTGGACGTCGAGGAGCGCATGTACGCCGCGGGCCGGATTCCCGGCTCGTTCTTCCGCCGTGAGGGCCGCCCGTCCGAGGACGCGATCCTCACCTGCCGCCTGATCGACCGTCCGCTGCGCCCGAGCTTCGCCAAGGGCCTGCGCAACGAGATCCAGATCGTCGAGACCGTCCTGGCCCTGGACCCGGACGACCTCTACGACGTGGTCGCCATCAACGCGGCCTCGATGTCGACGCAGATCTCCGGCATCCCGTTCTCGGGCCCGATCGGTGGCGTCCGCGTCGCGCTGATCGAGGACCAGTGGGTCGCGTTCCCGCGGCACTCCGAGCTCGAGCGCGCCGTGTTCGACATGGTCGTCGCCGGTCGCGTCCTGGAGGACGGCGACGTCGCGATCATGATGGTCGAGGCCGAGGCTACGACCGAGACGATCGACCTGATCGCCGTCGGCGCGACCGCGCCGACCGAGGAGGTCGTCGCCGAGGGCATCGAGGCGTCGAAGGCTTTCATCAAGGTTCTGTGCGCCGCGCAGAGCGACGTGGCGACCCGTGCGGCCAAGGAGGTCGCCGAGTTCCCGATCTTCCTCGACTACGGCGACGACGTGCTGGAGGCCGTGACGGCCGCCGCCCGCGAGGAGCTCGCCGCCGCGCTGAGCATCGCCGCCAAGCAGGAGCGCGAGGCCGAGCTCGACCGCGTCAAGGCGGTCACGCTCGAGAAGCTCGTCGGCCAGTTCGAGGGTCGCGAGAAGGAGATCTCCGCGGCGTTCCGCTCGGTGACCAAGAAGGTCGTCCGCGAGCGGATCACCAAGGAGAAGATCCGCATCGACGGGCGTGGGCTGAAGGACATCCGTCAGCTCACCGCCGAGGTCGAGGTCATCCCGCGGGTGCACGGGTCGGCGCTCTTCGAGCGCGGCGAGACCCAGATCCTGGGCGTGACGACGCTGAACATGCTGCGCATGGAGCAGATGATCGACACGCTCAACCCCGAGAAGACCAAGCGCTACATGCACAACTACAACTTCCCGCCCTACTCGACCGGTGAGACCGGTCGCGTCGGGTCGCCGAAGCGCCGCGAGATCGGCCACGGCGCGCTGGCGGAGCGGGCCCTGCTGCCCGTGCTGCCGAAGCGTGAGGAGTTCCCCTACGCGATCCGTCAGGTGTCCGAGGCCCTGGGCTCGAACGGCTCGACCTCGATGGGTTCGGTCTGCGCGTCGACGCTGTCGCTGCTCAACGCCGGCTGCCCGCTCAAGGCGCCGGTCGCGGGTATCGCCATGGGTCTGGTCTTCGAGGGCGGCGAGTACACCACGCTCACCGACATCCTCGGCGCCGAGGACGCGTACGGCGACATGGACTTCAAGGTCGCCGGCACCAAGGACTTCGTGACGGCTCTTCAGCTCGACACGAAGCTCGACGGCATCCCGGCCTCGGTCCTCGCCGGTGCGCTGACCCAGGCCCGCGAGGCCCGGCTGCACATCCTCGACGTGATGAACGAGGCGATCGACCGCCCCGACGAGATGAGCGACTTCGCGCCGCGCATCATCACGATCAAGATCCCGGTCGACAAGATCGGCGAGGTGATCGGGCCGAAGGGCAAGATCATCAACCAGATCCAGGCCGACACCGGCGCGGACATCAGCATCGAGGACGACGGCACCATCTACGTCGGCGCCACCAACGGCCCGGCGGCGGAGGCGGCGCGCAACCAGATCAACGCCATCGCCAACCCGACGATGCCCGAGGTCGGCGAGCGCTACCTCGGCACGGTCGTGAAGACGACGACGTTCGGCGCCTTCGTCTCGCTCGTCCCCGGCCGCGACGGGCTGCTGCACATCTCGCAGCTCCGCAAGCTGTCCGGTGGCAAGCGCGTCGAGAACGTCGACGACGTGCTCGCCGTCGGCACCAAGCTGCTCGTCGAGATCGCGGAGATCGACCAGCGGGGCAAGCTCTCGCTGGTGCCGGTCATCGAGGGCGAGGAAGGGGAGTCGTCCGACGACTCCGCCGGCGACGCCGAGTGACATCTCGTTCCACACGGCAGGAGTGGTTTCCGGCTGCGGAGCAGCGCCCCGGGTCGACCCGGACGCTGCTCCCGGCCGGGAGCTCGGGCGGCTCGGTGACGGGGGCGGTGCGACGCACCGTGCTCCCCGGGGGCCTGCGGATCCTGACCGAGGAGATGCCGGGCGCGCGGTCCGCGTCGTTCGGCATCTGGGTGGGCGTCGGTTCGCGGGACGAGTCCCGCAGCCTGGCCGGCGCCACCCACTTCCTGGAGCACCTGCTGTTCAAGGGCACACCCCGGCGCGACGCGCTCGCGATCTCGGCGGCGCTCGACGCCGTCGGCGGCGAGCTGAACGCGTTCACCGCCAAGGAGTACACCTGCTACTACGCGCGGGTGCTCGACCGCGACCTGCCGCTGGCGATCGACGTCGTCGCGGACATGGTCACCTCCTCGCTGATCGCGAAGGCCGACGTCGACGGCGAACGCGACGTGATCCTCGAGGAGATCGCGATGCACGCCGACGACCCGACCGACGCCGTCCACGACGAGTTCGCGGTCGCGCTGCTCGGTGACGCGCCCCTCGGGCGGCCGATCCTCGGCACGGTCGCGTCCATCACCGGGATGAGCCGCACCGCCGTCGCCGGTCACTACCGGCGTCGGTACACCGCGCCGAACCTCGTCGTCACCGCCGCCGGCAACGTCTCGCACGCCGAGGTCGTGAAGCTGACCAAGGCCGCGTTCAAGGCGGCCGGCGCCCTCGGGGACCCGGACGACGTTCCTGCGCCCGCGCGCATCGGCGGCAAGCCGCTCAAGGTCGCCGGCGGGGTCCGCCTGCTGCCGCGGCCCACGGAGCAGGCCAACGTCCTGCTCGGCGGGCCGGGCCTCGCCCGCACCGACGACCGCCGCTACGCCCTCGACGTCCTGAACACCGCGCTGGGCGGCGGCATGAGCTCACGCCTGTTCCAGGAGGTCCGCGAGAAGCGGGGCATGGCGTACTCGGTGTACAGCTACGCCGCGCACTACGCCGACGTCGGCATGTTCGGCGTCTACGCCGGCTGCCTGCCGAAGAAGGTCGGGCAGGTGCTCGACGTCTGCCGGGCCGAGCTCGCCGACGTCGCCGCCCACGGCATCACCGCCGAGGAGCTCGACCGCGCTCGCGGCCAGCTCAAGGGCAACTTCGTCCTCGGCATGGAGGACACCGGCTCCCGCATGGGTCGCCTCGGCAAGAGCGAACTGGTCTACGGCGAGCTGCTCTCGGTCGACGAGGTTCTCGACCGGGTCGACGCCGTCACCCTCGACGACGTCGCCGCCCTCGCCGTCGATCTCCTCGGCGGCCCCGAGACCCTCGCCGTCATCGGCCCCTTCGACGACGCCTCCGCCTTCGCCGCCTGACCCCTGTTCTGCGGGATGACGTCCCGCAGGGGTGGGGTGTCGGCCCGTGGACGGGCTGACAGGGGTGGACCCAGGGACGTCATCCCGCAGGGGGACTGCGCTTGGATGAGCGCATGACGATCAAGGTTGGGGTGCTCGGCTCGGCCGGGAAGATGGGTGCGCAGACCTGCGAGGCGGTCGAGGGCGCCGGAGATCTGGACCTGGTGGCCCGGATCGACCAGGACGACCCGATCGCGGGGCTGGTCGACGCGGGCGCGCAGGTGGCCGTCGACTTCACCCACCCGGGTGTCGTCATGGACAACCTGGAGTTCTGCATCCGGAACGGCATCCACGCCGTCGTCGGCACGACCGGGTTCACCGACGAGCGGCTCGCGACGCTCCGGAGCTGGCTCGACGCGCAGCCCGGCGTCGGGGTCCTGATCGCCCCGAACTTCGGCATCGGCGCGATCCTCATGATGCGCTTCGCCGCGCAGGCCGCCCGGTTCTTCGAGTCGTGCGAGATCGTCGAGCTGCACCACCCCGGCAAGGCCGACGCGCCCAGCGGCACGGCCGGCCGCACCGCTGAGTTGATCGCCGCGGCGCGCCGGGAGGCGGGGCTCGGCGCGATGCCGGACGCCACGCGCACCGGGCTCGAGGGGGCCCGCGGCGCGGACGTGGACGGGGTCCGGGTCCACGCCGTGCGCCTGCGGGGCCTGGTGGCCCACCAGGAGGTGATCTTCGGCGACGAGGGGGAGACCTTCACGATCCGCCACGACTCGCTGCACCGCTCGTCGTTCATGCCCGGCGTCCTGCTCGGGGTGCGGAGGATCGTCGACGCCGGTGGCGGCCTGACGGTGGGGCTCGAGCGCTTCCTCGATCTCGACTGACGTTCGGAGTCGCTGAAAGTCTTCTGGGTGATTGACACGGGGGCATTCCGCACATTGCCCGCTTGCTCCGCGTGGCGAACCCGTGTTGAGTGTCACTTTCGCCTTGACTCGGCCCCGGGTTGCCACTACGCACAGCAGTGAATTCTGAGCATTCCGTCCGGAACCCGCTCCAGATGGGACTCCTTCGCAGGAATGTGGCGTATCGTCACCGGATTCGCCCGCCCTGCCGACGTCACGACGAGGTACGCATGACTCTCCGCGCTCCCCGCCGCATTGCGGCTCTCCTCGCCGCTCCGGCCTTCGTCGCCGCTGGGGTGGCGGCCGCCGCTCCGGGCGCCGACGCCGCCTCCACCACCGAGCCCACGTACCAGGGGTCCGCGCTCGCCGTGAGCGCGAAGGTCGGCATCGCCGGCTCGACGATCCTCGACGAGGTCCTGCCCGGGCTCATCACCTACCCGCCGGGGGCGACGAAGTCGCTCCTCGAGCTCCCCGCCGAGCTGTCGCAGCTCGTCTCCCTGAAGGTTCTCAACGCCTCCTCCGAGGTGCAGGACGGGAAGCTGGTCTCCAACGCCAGCACCGCCAACCTCGGCGTGCTCGGGGACGTCATCGGCGCCAAGGTCATCACCGCCGACTGCCTCTCCGACGCCGGCCAGAACAGCGGCGACAGCCAGGTGGCCGGTCTGACCATCGCCGGCACCAAGGTGCCGGTCGACCCGGGCCCCAACGTCCGCATCGAGCTGCCCGACGCGCTCGCCGCGTTCGTCAAGGGCTCGATCGTCATCGACGAGCAGGTCAAGACGGCCGACGGTGGCCTGCAGGTCACCGCGCTGCACATCAACCTCGTCGTGGCGCCGACCGCCCTCGACGACGCGCTGAACTCGGTCATCGCCTCCGTGCGTGAGGCCGCGCAGCAGGTCAAGGTCGTGCTGGAGGAGGTCACCGGCAAGACGCTCGACCAGCTGATCGGCAAGGTCGACAAGAGCGCCGGCGACAAGAAGACCGCCAGGACGCCGAAGAAGGGCGCCCAGGACGCGGACCGCGCCGAGGTGCGCGCCTCCGCCGCGGCTCCGGCCGCCCCGCAGGCCGCCACCGAGACCGAGGCCGCCACCGAGGCCGCGGCCCCGGCCGCCGAGGCCGAGCAGGCCGCTCCGGTCCAGAAGACGGACGGCGCGGCGGTCGAGGAGACCACGGTCGCCGAGGAGTCCACCGCGGCCGAGGACACGACGGCCACCGAGGACGCTGCGGCGACCGAGGACGCCACCGCCGCCGAGGACACCGACGCCGCGGCCGCCGCCGAGCGCGCCGAGCGGTCGGAGAAGGGCGCCAAGGCCGCGCAGCCGGCCGCGGAGACCTCGACCGACCCGGCCGTCGCCCCGGCGCCCGCCGAGGCGGCCCCGGTGGCTGCGCCGGCCGCCCCGGCCGACGTCAAGCCGGCCGACTCCAAGTCGGAGGCCAAGAACGAGAAGGCGGGCAAGAAGGCCGGCTCCGACCTGGCCGCGATCGACACGGTCCGCAAGGCGGTCCCGTCCGCGGCGGACATCGCCGGCGCGGTCGGCGTGGACATCGTCATCAGCCAGGTCACCTGCGACGGTGAGCCCGGCAAGGAGGTCGCGAAGGTCAACCAGCTGCCGGGCACCGGTGGCAACGGTGACGCCACGCGCGACGTCGCGATCGCGGGCCTCGGCCTGCTGGCCGCCGGCGGTGCGGCGGTCTACGTGACCCGTCGCCGCGGCCGCGGTCGCCACGCGGCGATCTGACGCCCGCGTCGGCGCTGCCCAGCACGAGACAGCACGAGACAGCGACGGCGCCGCTCCCGAACCGGGAGCGGCGCCGTCGGCCTGTCAGGGGGGTGCGGCATTCTGGGGCAGGCCGCAACGAGAAGGGATTCCCATGACGCTCGACACCGCGCAGGAGCCGGACGTGACCGCAGGATCGGGTGCCGCCGGTGACGACGGGGTGGTGTTCCGCAGCGACGTGACCGTCGAGCTCGTCAAGGCCTCGGCCAGCGACGCGGACGTGCTGTTCGCGGCGCGGGTGTCGACCAAGGGGGAGCAGTCGCTCGAGGACGTCGAGGCCGACGCCTCCCGGTCGGTCGGGCTGATCCGCTACCTGATGCGGGACCGGCACGGCAGTCCGTTCGAGCACAACTCGATGACCTTCTACGTCCAGGCGCCGATCTTCGTCTTCCGCGAGTTCATGCGGCACCGCATCGCGTCCTACAACGAGGAGAGCGGCCGCTACCGCGAGCTGCGACCGGTGTTCTACGTCCCCGGCCCCGAGCGCAAGCTCCGCCAGGTCGGCAAGCCCGGTGCGTACACGTTCGAGGACGGGACGCCGGAGCAGCACGACCTCGTCACGCGCGCGACGCAGGAGGCCTGCCGGACGGCCTACGCGGCCTACCAGGAGATGCTCGCCGCCGGCGTCGCCCGCGAGGTCGCGCGGATCGTCCTGCCGGTCACCACGTACTCGTCGATGTACGTGACGATGAACGCCCGCGCGCTGATGAACTTCCTGTCGCTGCGCACCAAGCGGGAGGACTCGACGTTCCCCTCGTTCCCCCAGCGGGAGATCGAGATGGTCGCCGAGGTCATGGAGGCCCGCTGGGCCGAGCTGATGCCGCTGACGCACCAGGCCTTCGACGCCAACGGTCGCGTCGCCCCCTGAGTCGCATGACGCTCGTCACGCCCCGGCGGACGTCTCGTACCACGCCCGTAACGCCGGGGTGGTACGCCGCGATGTCCGGTCAGATCGCGTTGCCGTCCGAAACCCCCGAGCGGGCGGCGACGCGATCAGCCAATCCGGCAATTGGCTTGTGCCGTGGGCACGAGCGGCCAGAACTGCGTAACCCGCGCCTCGTCGCGCAGGTGGGAACGGTACGTTGACGACCATGGCTGCCTCGTCCGCTTCCGCTCCGCCCGGCGTCACGCCCGAGACCCCCTTCGGCCGGGTGCTGACCGCGATGGTCACCCCGTTCACGCGCGACGGCGCACTCGACCTCGACGGCGCGGCGCGCCTGGCCACCGAGCTGGTCGACCAGGGCGGCCACGACGGCCTCGTCATCAACGGGACGACCGGCGAGGCGCCGACGACCTCCGACGCCGAGAAGGAGCAGATCCTGCGGGCCGTCGTCGAGGCCGTGGGTGACCGCGCGAGCGTCGTGGCCGGCGTCGGCACCAACGACACCCGCCACACCGTCGAACTGGCGCGGTCGGCCGAGAAGGCCGGTGCGCACGGCCTGCTCGTCGTCACGCCGTACTACAACAAGCCGCCGCAGAGCGGCCTGGCCGCGCACTTCCGCTCCGTCGCGGACAGCACCGGGCTGCCGGTGATCCTGTACGACATCCCGGGTCGCTCCGGGGTGCCGATCGCCACGGACACGCTGCTGCGCCTGGCCGAGCACGATCGGATCGTCGCGGTGAAGGACGCCAAGGACGACCTCGGCGCCGCCAGCACCGTCCTCGCGAACACGAACCTCGCGTACTACTCCGGCACCGACATGCTCAACCTGCCGCTGCTGTCCGTCGGCGCGGTCGGGTTCGTCAGCGTCGTCGGGCACATCGTGGGGCCGCGCCTGCGGGAGCTCGTCGACGTCTACGTGGCCGGTGACGTCGCGCGGGCGAAGGAGATCCATCAGGGCCTGCTGCCGATCTACGAGGGCATCTTCCGGTCCCAGGGCGTCATCCTCGTCAAGGCCGCCCTTGGTCTGCAGGGTCGTCCCGGTGGCCCGGTCCGTTCGCCCCTCGTCGACGCCACGACCGCCGAGATCGAGCGCCTGCGCGCCGACCTCGCGGCCGGCGGCCTCGCGCTGTAGCCGATGAGTCATCCGCACCCGGAGCTGCCCTCCCCGGCGCCGCTGAGCCCGGGCACGCTGCGCATCGTCCCGCTCGGCGGTCTCGGCGAGATCGGCCGGAACATGACGGTCTTCGAGTACGGCGGGCGACTGCTGATCGTCGACTGCGGCGTGCTCTTCCCGGAGGCGCACCAGCCCGGCGTCGACCTGATCCTGCCGGACTTCAGCTACATCGCCGACCGGCTCGACGACATCGACGCGATCGTCCTGACGCACGCGCACGAGGACCACATCGGAGCGGTCCCGTACCTGCTCAAGCGCAAGGACGACATCCCGCTGGTCGGCTCCAAGCTGACGCTCGCGCTCATCGAGGCGAAGCTGCAGGAGCACCGCATCCGGCCGTACACGCTGCAGGTGGACGGCGGCACGACCGAGCGCCTCGGCCCGTTCGAGTGCGAGTTCTTCGCGGTCACGCACTCGATCCCGGACGCGCTCGCGCTGGCGATCCGTACGCCGGCCGGCGTCGTGCTGCACACCGGCGACTTCAAGATGGACCAGCTGCCGCTCGACGGCCGGCTCACCGACCTGCCCGGCTTCGCCCGGCTCGGCACCGGGGGCGTCGACCTGATCATGGTCGACTCCACCAACGCCGAGGTCCCCGGCTTCATCCCGGCCGAGCGGGAGATCGGCCCGGTCATCAGCCGGGTGTTCGCGGGGGCGAAGGGCCGCATCATCGTCGCCTGCTTCGCGAGCCACGTGCACCGCGTCCAGCAGATCATCGACGCCGCGGTGGCGCACCAGCGCAAGGTCGCGCTGGTCGGCCGCTCGATGGTGCGCAACATGGGGGTGGCCCAGAACCTCGGCTACCTCACCGTCCCGCCGGGTGTCATGGTGGATCCGAAGGCCATCGACGACCTCCCCGAGGACGAGGTGGTCCTGGTCTCGACGGGGTCGCAGGGCGAGCCGATGTCGGCCCTGTCGCGCATGGCCAACCGGGACCACGCCATCCGCATCACCGACCAGGACACGGTGATCCTCGCGTCGTCGCTGATCCCGGGCAACGAGAACGACGTCGGCCGCGTCATCAACGGCCTGACCCGCCTCGGCGCCAACGTCGTGCACAAGTCGAACGCGCTCGTGCACGTCTCCGGCCACGCGTCGGCCGGCGAGCTGATCTACCTCTACAACATGGTGAAGCCGCGCAACGTCATGCCCGTGCACGGGGAGCCCCGGCACCTGCGGGCCAACGCAGACCTCGCGAAGCTCACCGGCATCCCGACCGAGCGGATCGTCATGGCCGAGGACGGCGTCGTCGTCGACCTCGCCGACGGCGTGGCCCAGGTCGTCGGAGCGGTGCCGTGCGGGTACGTCTACGTCGACGGGCTCTCGGTCGGTGACGTCACCGAGGCCTCCCTCAAGGACCGGCGCATCCTCGGCGACGAGGGCTTCGTGTCGGTGTTCGTCGTCATCGACGCGAACACCGGCAAGATCACCGGTGGCCCGGAGGTCACGGCCCGCGGGTCCGGCATCGACGACGACGCGCTCGTCGCGGTCGTCCCGCGGATCGTCGAGGTCCTGCAGAACGCCGCCGCCGACGGCACCACCGACCCGCACCAGCTCCAGCAGATGGTCCGCCGCGTCGTCGGCAAGTGGGTCAACGAGACCTACCGCCGCCGGCCGATGATCCTCCCGGTCGTCGTCTCCGTCTGACCCGTCTGACCCGTCTGACCCGTCTGACCCGTCTGACCCGCCGGTCCTGTCAAGAAAGGGTGACACCCCTTACTGCGCAGTAAGGGGTGTCACCCTTTCTTGACAGGGCGGGCGCCGCGTGGCGCACGGGACTGGTGGGACTCCAGAGATACCCTGCGAAACATGGCATCTCGTTCCTCCCGTGGCGCGACCGCTACCCGCAAGGAGTCGGTCCCGGCGGCCCGCAGCAAGGGCAGTGGCCGGGCCGCGAAGGCGGTCAAGGCGCCCAAGGACGCGATGCAGAAGACCGCGATCCGCCGCGCGACGGTCAACCAGTTCAAGGTCAACCCGGTCATCGGGCTGGTCCTGGGGTTCTGGGCGGTCGTCGAGGGCCTGTACCTCGCGATCGCGCGGGGGATCGGCACGGTCGTCCGCGGCATCGGGCACACCGCGCGTGAGCTCGACCCCGCGCACCGGCGCGACGGCCTGGGGCTCGCCCTCGTCGGTCTCGCCGTCATCGTCGCGGCGGGGGAGTGGTGGAGCCTGCAGGGCCACCTCGGCCGGGGCATCCGCGCCGTCGTCGCCGGCAGCCTCGGGGCGCCCGGGCTCGCGCTGCCCGTCGCCCTCGCGGTCCTCGGCCTGTACGTGCTGCGCAACAGCGCGGAGACGACCGAGCGCGGCCGGATCGGCATCGGCGCCACCGCACTGACCGTCGGCATCTGCGGCCTGGTCCACGTCGCCCAGGACGTCCCGCGGCCCGAGGACGAGGCCGCCATGCGCGACGCCGGCGGCATGGTCGGCTACCTGGTCTCCAGCCCGCTGGTCGAGGCGCTGACGCCGGCCGTCGCGACCGTCCTGCTCAGCCTGCTCTCGATCTTCGGTCTGCTGGTCGTCACCGCGACCCCGCTGAACAAGCTGCCCCAGCGCCTGCGCGCCCTCGCGACGCCGATCATCGGTCCGCCCGAGGGGCGCGAGGAGGACGAGGTCGCCGCCGCGACGAAGAAGCGCCGCCGCGGGGACGTCGAGATCGACGCCGCCGGTGCGCCGTACGGCGAGGAGCTCGGGGACGCGCCGAAGAAGCGGCGCCGGCGGACCACGGCCGTCGACCCGATCACCGGCGACGAGCCGTTCGAGACCCCGGTCGTGACGCCCGGCAAGCGGCTGCCGAAGCCGGCCGCCGCGTCCGACGACCAGCCCACCGGCCCGATCGAGGGGATCGGCGGTGTGGTGGTCAGCCCCAGCGAGCCCGAGCTGCTGCCGCCGCCGGCGGGTGCCGTCCCGCTGCGGGGCGAGCAGCTCACCCTCGCCGGGAACATCACCTACCACCTGCCCGGGTCCGACTCCCTGTCCGCGGGGTCGACGCACGCCGCGCGCACCAAGGCCAACGACGCCGTGGTGGAGGCGCTGACCGGCGTCCTCGAGCAGTTCGACATCGACGCCGCCGTCACCGGCTTCACCCGTGGTCCGACGGTCACGCGCTACGAGGTCGAGGTCGGCCCGGGCGTGAAGGTCGAGCGGGTCACCGCGCTGAGCAAGAACATCGCCTACGCCGTCGCCAGCGCCGACGTCCGGATCCTGAGCCCGATCCCCGGCAAGTCCGCGATCGGTATCGAGATCCCGAACACCGACCGCGAATGGGTCACCCTCGGCGACGTCCTGCGGTCCGACACCGCGCGCAACGACCACCACCCGATGGTCGTGGCGCTCGGCAAGGACGTCGAGGGCGGCTTCGTCTGCGCGAACCTCGCGAAGATGCCGCACATCCTGGTCGCCGGTGCGACCGGTGCCGGTAAGTCGAGCTGCATCAACTCGCTCATCGTCTCGATCCTCATGCGCGCGACGCCGGAGGAGGTGCGGATGATCCTCATCGACCCCAAGCGCGTCGAGCTCACGGGCTACGAGGGCATCCCGCACCTGATCACCCCGGTCATCACGAGCCCGAAGAAGGCCGCCGAGGCGCTGCAGTGGGTCGCGCGCGAGATGGACATGCGCTACGACGACCTCGAGGCCTCCGGCTTCAAGCACGTCGACGACTTCAACGCGGCGGTCCGCGCGGGGACGCTCCAGCCGCCGCTCGGCAGCGAGCGCGTCTACACGCCCTACCCGTACCTGCTGGTGATCGTCGACGAGCTCGCCGACCTGATGATGGTTGCCCCGCGCGACGTCGAGGCCTCGATCCAGCGCATCACGCAGCTCGCCCGCGCCGCGGGTATCCACCTGGTCATCGCGACGCAGCGCCCGTCGGTCGACGTCGTCACCGGTCTGATCAAGGCCAACGTGCCGTCGCGCCTGGCGTTCGCGACCTCCTCGCTCGCGGACAGCCGCGTCATCCTCGACCAGCCCGGCGCCGAGAAGCTCGTCGGCCAGGGTGACGGGCTGTTCCTGCCGATGGGCGCGTCCAAGCCGATCCGCATCCAGGGCGCGTTCGTCCCGGAGAAGGAGATCCAGGCGGTCGTCAAGCACTGCAAGGAGCAGATGACCGCGGAGTACCGCGAGGACGTCACCGCGCCGGCGGGCCAGAGCAAGGAGATCGACGCCGACATCGGCGACGACCTCGACCTGCTCTGCCAGGCCGCCGAGCTCGTCATCACCACGCAGTTCGGCTCGACGTCGATGCTCCAGCGCAAGCTGCGCGTCGGCTTCGCCAAGGCCGGCCGCCTGATGGACCTGATGGAGAGCCGCGGCATCGTCGGGCCGTCCGAGGGCTCCAAGGCCCGCGACGTGCTCGTCGTGCCCGACGACGTCGACGAGGTCCTCGCCGGGCTGCGGGGCGGCGAGTGATGGCGCTGCTCCGGACGGGGTCAGTGCCCCGCACCGCCCCCCGCTCCGATCCGCGGGCGGACGCCTACGCCGCGGCCAACCGGCCGGGCCGGGTGAACGTGACCCTCTGGATGGGGGTCGGGCTGCTGCTGCCCCTGCTCTACGGCGTCGCGCTGGTCGTGGCCGTGGTGGTCGACGCCTGGCGCGCCGGCGGGTGACCGACCGGCCGGTCACCCGTACGGCCCTACGCGCGAGTAGCGCAGGTCACTTTTCGACCGTTCGGCGCGGTATTTGTGCCGTTCGCCCGCACGTCCCGCCCTTTCGGCGCACTTGTCCACCGCCTGTCGTTTTCTCGGAAGTTTGCTCGTAATTCGCGCGGGACCCGCGAGTAGCGTCCGGCCCAGCCTGGCCCAGGCACGGCAGGAGGCGGTATGGCTCTCGGATTTCTCGACCGCGAACGCACGATCGCACCCCCGGGGTGGAGTCGCTGGCTGATTCCCCCCGCGGCGCTCTCGGTGCACCTGGCGATCGGGCAGGCCTACGCCTGGTCGGTGTTCAAGAAGCCGCTCGAAGCCACGATGCTGACCGACAGCGACCACCCCGGGACGCTCTCGGCCCTGCCGTTCCAGCTCGGCATCGTCATGCTCGGTGTCTCCGCCGCCCTGTTCGGCACCAAGGTCGAGGCCCGCGGGCCGCGCTGGGCGATGGCCGTGTCGTCGCTGTGCTTCTGCTCCGGGCTCGCGATCGCCTCGCTGGCGGTGGTGCTCGACCAGTACTGGCTGGTGGTGGTCGGCTACGGCTTCGTCGGCGGCATCGGTCTCGGCATCGGCTACATCTCGCCGGTCTCCACGCTGATCAAGTGGTTCCCCGACCGGCCGGGTCTGGCCACCGGCTGCGCGATCATGGGCTTCGGCGGCGGCGCGCTGTTCGCCTCGCCGTTCAGCACCGAGCTGTTGAAGAAGTTCGACGCGCTGATCACCCCGCCGGCGCAGGGTGCCGCTCCGCTGTCCGAGGCCGTGCTCGACAGCGCCCAGGACGGCATCGCCAAGACGTTCATCGTGATGGCGGTCTTCTACGCGGTGTTCATGACGATGAGCTACACGCTCGTCCGTGTCCCGGCGCCGGGCTGGCACCCGGGCAAGGAGCCGCCGCGGCAGGACCGCATCCTGCAGTCGAAGGCGAACGTGTCCGCGAAGAACGCCATCAAGACCCCGCAGTTCTGGTTCCTGTGGGTCGTCCTGTGCTTCAACGTCACCGCGGGCATCGGCATCCTCGAACGCGCGGCGCCGATCTTCCGGGACTTCTTCCCGGACTCCGGTGACGGTGACGCCGGGGCGCTCGCCGCGGCCGCCGCCGGGTTCGTCGCGATCCTGTCGCTGTCGAACGCGCTCGGCCGGATCCTGTGGTCCTCGACCTCGGACTACCTCGGCCGCAAGAACATGTACCGGATGTACCTGGGTGTCGGGGCGCTGCTCTACACCTACGTGCTGATCACGACGGACGCGAACAAGCCGCTGTTCCTGATCGCGTGCATCTTCATCCTGTCCTTCTACGGCGCCGGTTTCGCGACGATCCCCGCGTACCTGAAGGACCTGTTCGGCACCTACCAGGTCGGCGCCATCCACGGCCGCCTGCTCACCGCCTGGTCGGTGGCCGGCGTCCTCGGTCCGTTCATCATCAACAACATCGCGGACGAGCGGATCGCCGACGGCAAGACCGGCCCGGACATCTACACCCCGTCGTTCATGATCGTCATCGTCCTGCTGGTGATCGCGTTCATCTGCAACGAGATGATCCGGCCGGTCGACGCGAAGTGGCACGAGCCCGCCACGGCCGACGCCGCCGAGCCGGCCCCGGCCTCCGACGCCGAGGCCGTGGCGGACATCGAGGACGCCGAGGTCGTCGAGGCCACCGAGAAGAGCGGGAGCGCATCGTGAACGCCGCGACGAACGCCACGGAAACGGCCGAGGCCCACGCCTCCACCGGTATCGACCCGAAGCTCAAGCCGGTGATGGTGTTCGCCTGGCTGTGGGTCGCCGCGCCGTTCACCTACGGCCTGTGGAAGCTGTTCGAGAAGATCGACAAGCTCTTCACGTAGGGCATCCCACGGCTCGCCTGGGCGGGTCACGGTGCTGCGCCACCTAGACTTGCAGCCCGTGACCCCCCGCTCGCGCCGCCCGCGACCGGCCGACGCGGGCCCCCGCCCGAGCGCCGCCCGGCGTCGCCGCGTGTCCCCGGCGGAGGCCCCGCCTCCGCCCGCCGCCCCGACCGTCGCTCTCGTCACGCTGGGCTGCCAGCGCAACGAGGTCGACTCCGAGGAGCTCGCCGGGCGGCTCGCCGCCGACGGGTGGACGCTCACCGCGGAGGCCGAGGACGCCGACGTGGTGATGGTGAACACGTGCGGGTTCGTCGAGGCGGCCAAGAAGGACTCGATCGACACCCTGCTCGCCGCCGCCGACCTCAAGGACGGCGGGAAGGCCCGGGCCGTCGTCGCCGTGGGGTGCCTGGCCGAGCGCTACGGGACCGAACTGGCCGACGCCCTGCCCGAGGCGACCGTCCTCGGCTTCGACGACTACACCGCGATCTCCGAGCGACTGCAGGCCGCGATGCGTGGGGACGCGCACGCTCCGCACGTCCCGCGGGACCGCCGCGCCCTGCTGCCGATCTCCCCGGTGGAGCGGCAGGCGACCGCCCCGACGACCGCTGTCGAGGAGCTCTCGGCCTGGACCGGCCCCGCGTCCGGGCCCCGGCCGCTGCGCGCCCGGCTCGAAGGCGGCCCGGTCGCCCCGCTCAAGCTCGCGTCCGGCTGCGACCGGCGCTGCTCGTTCTGCGCGATCCCGTCGTTCCGCGGCGCGTTCGTGTCCCGCCGGCCCGCGGAGCTGCTCGCCGAGGCCGCGTGGCTCGCCGAGTCCGGGGTCCGCGAGCTCGTCCTGGTCTCGGAGAACTCCACGTCCTACGGCAAGGACCTCGGCGAGCTGCGCCTGCTGGAGCTGCTGCTGCCGAAGCTCGCGGAGGTCGACGGCCTCGAGCGGGTCCGCGTGAACTACCTGCAGCCGGCGGAGATGCGCCCCTCGCTGATCGAGGCGCTCACGGCGACGCCGAAGGTCGTGCCGTACTTCGACCTGTCGTTCCAGCACTCGTCGGCGGACGTGCTGCGGCGGATGCGGCGCTTCGGCGACACGGACCGCTTCCTCGGCCTGATCGAGCAGATCCGCGTCCGGGCGCCCCGCGCGGGCATCCGCACCAACGTCATCGTCGGCTTCCCCGGTGAGACCGAGGCCGACCTGATCGAACTCGAGCGCTTCCTCATCGGCGCGCGCCTGGACACCGTCGGGGTGTTCGGGTACTCCGACGAGGACGGCACCGAGGCCGCCAACCTCGACGGCAAGGTCGACCCCGACGAGGTGCGCGCGCGCGTCGAGCACATCACCCGGCTCGTCGAGGAGCTCACGAACGCCCGCGCCGAGGACCGCATCGGCGAGCAGGTCGCCGTGCTGGTCGAGGAGAACGACGCGTTCCGCTACCCGGGCGCCGACGAGCACGGCGAGGCCTCGGCCGAGGGGCGTGCCGCGCACCAGGCCCCGGAGGTCGACGGGAGCACGATCCTGATCGGAGGAGAGCCCGAGGTCGGGCAGATCGTGACGGCCACCGTCGTCGGCACCGACGGCGTCGATCTGATCGCCACGCTGCCCGGGGTCTCCTGACCATGTTCGAACCCACGCCGGCCGAGGTCGAGCCCGGGCGCCCGGATCATCTGGCGGACCCGGTCGCGCCCGCCGGCACGTGGAACATCGCGAACATCCTCACGCTCCTGCGGCTCCTGCTCGTCCCGGTCTTCCTCGTCGTGCTCCTGCACGAGGACGGGGAGTCCGACGGATGGCGCTGGGCGGCCTGGGGCGTGTTCGCCGTCGCGTCCTTCACCGACTCCCTCGACGGCAAGCTCGCGCGGCGCTACGGCCTGGTCACCGACTTCGGCAAGATCGCCGACCCCATCGCCGACAAGGCCCTGACCGGTTCGGCGCTGATCGTGCTCTCGTCGATGGACGAGCTGCCCTGGGCGGTCACGATCGTCATCCTCGTCCGCGAGATCGGCGTGACCCTGCTGCGCTTCTGGGTGATCCGGCACGGCGTGATCCCGGCCAGCCGCGGCGGCAAGCTCAAGTCGCTCGTGCTCGGGGTCGCGATCGGGCTGTACGTGCTGCCGTTCACCGGTCTGCTGCAGGACCTCGCCACGGCGCTGATGACGGCCGCCGTGGTCATCGCGCTCGCGACCGGCGCGGACTACGTGTTCCGCGCCCTGCGCCTGCGGCGTGAGTCGCTCGCCGCGGCCCGGGCCGCTCGATCCGGGTCGGACGAGCGCCGGTGACCCGCGTCGAGCTCATCACGGTCGGCGACGAGCTGTTGTCCGGGCTCGTGCTCAACAGCAACGTCGCGCGGGTCGCGGAGTCCCTCGCCTCGGTCGGGCTGGGGCTGTCGGTGGTCTGTGACGTCTCCGACGACCTCGACGAGATCGTCGCCGCGGTCCGCGCGTCCGCCGCCCGCGCGGACGTCGTGCTGTGCTCCGGCGGGTTGGGCCCGACCTCCGACGACCTGACACGGGACGCGCTGGCCCGGGCGGCCGGCGTCGGTCTCGACGTCGACGACGGGGTCGTGCAGACGCTCCGGGACCGGTACGCGGAGTGGAACATCCCCATGCCGGACCTCGCGCTGCGCCAGGCCGAGGTGCCGCAGGGCGCGACGCTGATCCCGAATCCGCGGGGGAGCGCGCCCGGGCTGCAGATGCGGATCGACGGCGCTCTCGTCCTCGCGCTGCCCGGCGTTCCGGGGGAGCTGCAGGCGATGCTCGACGCCACCGTCGCGCCGCTGCTGGCCGGCCTGGCACCCGGCCCGGCGCCGGTCACGGCGACGCTGCGCGTGGCGCTCGCCGGGGAGTCCGGGGTGGCCGCAGCGTTGACCGGGGTTCAAGGGGCGGGGGAGGCCGCCGGGGTCCGCTTCGCCTACCTCGCCGACGGCGGCGACGTGCGGGTCCGTCTCACCGGTCCCGCGGAGGCCGTGGCCGCCACCGAACAGGCCGTCGCCGACGCCCTGGGGCACGGGGTCTACTCCCGCGACGGGGCGCCCCTGGAGGCCGTGACCCAGCGGCTGTTGCTGGAGGCGGGGGCGACGGTCGCGGTCGCCGAGTCCCTCACCGGCGGGATGCTCGGCGCGGCCCTGACCGAATTGCCGGGCTCCTCGGCGGTGTTCCTCGGCGGCGTGCTGGTCTATGCGACCGCGGCGAAGGCCGACCTCGGCGTCGACGCCGCACTGCTCGCCGAGCGCGGTCCGGTCGACGGGGACGTCGCGGTCCAGTTGGCGGAGCGGGTGCGGGAGAAGTTCGGCGCGGACTACGGCCTCGCGACCACCGGGGTGGCCGGGCCGGACCCGGTCGGCGACTACCCACCGGGGGCGGTCTTCCTCGGCCTCGCGGGGCCGAACGGGGCGTTCTCCCGCCGCCGCGACCTGCCGCCCCGCCGGGACTTCGTCCGGCGACTCACCGTGCTCGCCGCGCTCGACCTGCTGCGGCAGGAGCTGCTCGGACTCCCACGCGACGGCTGAGCCGTTCACGCTCCGTGACCGGGGACCGGACGCGGAGCGTGGGGCGAATTCGGCCCTGGGAGGAACACGTGCCAGACACGTCGCCTCGACCGCCCCCGGCGGGTACCGTGAACGCGTGATCCTCCTTCGTCGCCTACTCGGGGACGTTCTGCGGCAGCGCCGGCAGGACCAGGGCCGGACCCTGCGTGAGGTCTCCACGGAAGCCCGGGTGTCCCTGGGCTACCTCTCCGAGGTCGAGCGGGGCCAGAAGGAGGCCTCGTCCGAGCTGCTCGCCGCGATCTGCGACGCCCTCGGAGTGCGGATGTCCGACCTCATGCGCGAGGTCAGCGACTCGCTCGCGGCCGCCGAGCTGGCCACCACGGCGAACGTCCGCTCGCTGGAGTCCGTGTCGCTGGAATCCGTCTCCGCGCCCGTCGCCGGCGGTCGTCCCGAGGTCGTCGCCGCGGCGTGATCAAAGCCACGGCCGGGACGCCCCGGACGTGGACTTCGGGCTGTCCGGAAAGCGTTGTCATCGGTACAACGCGAAACCGGAAGGAGTACGTCCGACCATGTCGTACGCCATTGCCAGTTCCCTGCCGGACCAGGCCCGCAAGACCGTGGGTGAGGCCCTGCAGGAGACCCTCGTCGACCTGATCGACCTCTCGCTGCTCGCGAAGCAGGCGCACTGGAACCTGATCGGTCCGCGCTTCCGTCCGCTGCACCTCCAACTCGACGAGGTCGTCACGACCGCACGCAACTACACCGACCTCGTCGCCGAGCGGCTCGCCGCCGTCGGCATCTCGCCCGACGGACGGTCCGCCACCGTCGCGCGGGAGACCGGCCTGCCCCAGCTGGCCGGGGGCTGGCTCAAGGACGACGCGCTCGTGCCGCGGGTCGTGGAGCTCCACACCGCGCTGATCGACCGCGTCCGCACGCGGCTGCCCGAGGTCGGCGAGGCCGACCCGGTCAGCGAGGACCTGCTGATCCAGTTGCTCGCCGAGCTCGAGAAGTCCGCCTGGATGTGGCAGGCCGAGAACGCCTCCTGACCGACGCGCGGCCCGTCAGCTGCGGCGGAGGGGTTCGGCGCTGCCGCGCTGTCGGTGCCGGGCCAGGAACTCGCGCGGGTCGGTGTTCCCCGTCGGCGGGCGGTCCCGCAGCCGCGCCATGGCCGAGAGGAAGGCGAGACCGATCTCGAGGCGCTGCTCGCGCGTCGTGTGACGGCGCAGGTCGGGCAGCGCCTCGTCCTCCTCCTCGGTCATGTGGTGTGAGTTCTCGGCCCGGGCCCGGTCCACGGCCTTCCACCAGTCCGGGCTGCCGGCCGGGTGCTGCGCGGCTTCGCGCACGGCGTCACGGATGTCGTTGTGGTCGCCGACGGCGTCGAGCGTCTCGTGCTCGGCGTTGTTCCCGAATCGCAGCAGGGCCGGGAAGACGACCTCCTCCTCGGCGGCGGCGTGCCGCTCCAGGTGCGCGGCCAGGGGGAGCCAGACCTCGGACAGGCGACGGGCGTGCTGGGACGGCTCGACGTCCGGCCCCAGCACCTTGTCGAGCGCCGCGAAGCCGCGGCGGAACGCGTCGTGCTCGGTGAGGATCAGATCGGTGATGTCGACCAGGTCGTCAGCAGGCTGGCGGGCACTGTTCACGGCGGCGAGGTAACCACGTGTTCCTGTGGGCGGCGACCGGGCCACGCGAACAGCCGAGGGAAATTCACCCGATCGGGGCACGCCGTCTGCGCACGGTGAATGCGTTGTGCGGAGGGTGATCAGGCCTGCTCAGGGCCGGGTCGTCAGCGCAGGGCGACGGCCGCGTCGGGCTCGATGACGCGGAAGGAGAAGCTCTCCTCCAGGTAGAGCTCGACGGTGTCCGCGTCGTGGGAGCGGTAGCCGACGGCGAGGTCCTGGCCCACGTCGAGGACGAAGTCCCCGCCGCGTCGGGAGAGGACCACGGCGCCCTCCACCCCGGGCGCCCAGATGACGTCCCCGCCGAGGATCTGGCGCAGGTGGTCCAGCAGCGGGTGCCCGCCGTGCTCGGTGGTCTCGACGATCCGGGTGTAGCCGGCCGGGGCGATCGCGAGGGCGTACGGGCCCTCGATGCCGGCGCACCGCAGACGGTCCACCGCGACGGCCACGGCGTGCGGGTACCGCATCGCGTCCTCGCCCAGTGGGAGCGGGTCGTGCGTGCTCGCCTCGGTGATGCCGACGATGCCGGCGGTCTCCCAGCCGTGCAGGACGGCGGTGTTCTCGCACTCCGCGGCGCGGGCGGCCGCACGCGCCAGGTCGTCGAGGTCGATGTCGACGGCGCCGCGGGCGGCGTCGAAGACCTCGGCGCGCTGAACGGTGAACGGCACCCGGAACTCGGTCACCGGCAGCACCACACGCTGCTCGACCTCCTCGCCCCGGGCGGCGTCGCCCGCGGGGGCGAGCCGGCGCACGCGACCGAGGTTGGTCGCCGAGTGACCCCAGCCCTTCGGGCCCTGCCAGTCGACGAGGCGGCGGGCCGCGAGCTTCGGGGTGAGACGTTCCTTGGCCTCGTCGTCGATCAGTTTCCAGGCGGTGTCCGGGATCGGCGCGAGGTTCCGGAGGAGATGGTCGGTCATCGAAGGCTGCCAATCCGCAGGGAGACGTCGGGCGGGCCGGGCAGGTGCTCGGCCACGTAGCGCTGGGGGTCCTGGTCGGAGGTGTCGAGGTCGTCGACCGTGTGCGAGGCCTTGAAGTCGGCGAAGCGGCGGCCGAGGTCGGCGCGCTGGGCGCGGGTCGAGTTCCGCCGGAAGTCGGCGAGGGCCTCGTCCTCCTCCTCGCCCATGTGATGCGTGTTCGCCGCCCGCGCCCGGTTGACCGCGTCCCACCACTCGGTGCTGCCGACGCGGTACTGCGCGGCCTCGCGGATCGGGTCGCGGATGTCGTTGTGGTCGCCGATCGCGTCGACGGTCTCGGGCACGCCCTCGTCGCCCTTGCGCAGCAGGGCGGGGTAGAAGATCTGCTCCTCGGCGACGGCGTGGACGTCGAGCAGGTCCGCGAGAGGCTGCCACACCTCGGCCAGGCGCTGCTCCCGTCCGGCGGGGTCGACGTCGGGACCCTGCACATCGTCCAGCGCCGCGAAGGCACGCCGGAACGTGTTGTGGTCGTCGAGGATCAGCGACGTGATGTCGAGGCTGTCGGCATCACCGCTGGGGTGTCCGGTGTCGGGTGGGGAGTCACTCACGCATGCTCGACTTACCCGGGTCGATGCGGGTCAACCCTGCGCGAACACGCAGAACTCGTTCCCGTCGGGGTCGGCCAGGACGTCCCAGCGGCGGCCGTCGCCCTGGGGCAGGACCAGCGTGGCGCCGGCGGCGAGGAGCGCCGCGGTGTCGCCGACGACGTCCCAGTGGACCCGGTTCTTGACCGTCTTCGGCTCGGGGACGTCGACGAAGCAGAACCCCGCGCAGGGCAGGCCGGGGACGTCGCCGAGCCACCACCAGTCCTGCCCGTCCTCGGTCTTCGGCTCGACGCCGAAGACGTTCGCCCACCAGCGCGCGATGGCCTCGGTCGCCGGGCCGGGCGTGGTGTCGACGCAGATCTCGTAGAGCTTGCCGGCCGGCGGGTCGTCGCGGACGAACGCGCAGAACTCCTGCCCCTCCGGGTCGAGCAGCACCGTCCAGCGGAAGTCCGTGTCGTTCACGACCGTCGCGCCGAGGGTGACGAGTTCGGCGACGTCGCCGGTGTGGACGTCCAGGTGCACGCGGTTCTTGGCCGTCCGGCCCTCCGGGACCTGGTTGATCCAGACCGTGTGCGCCGGGGTGGGACCGCGCAGGACCGCGTCGGTCTCCTCCAGCTCCAGCTCGAGCCCGAGCGCAGCTGCGTAGAACGCACCGAGGCGGTGGGCGTCCACGGCGTCGATGCAGAAGTCCTTCCAGGTCGCGAGCGCCATGCCCGGACCGTACCCGGCAGCGCAGACCGTGACGCCGCCGCGGAATCGGGGGAGGATGGGGACCTCTGCTGCGAGGAGGCACCCGTGACGGCCACCGAGACCACGACCGAGCAGGTTCCGACCAACGCCGCGACGACCGACGTCCACGGCAACCCGCTCTCCGTCGCGCGGCCGCCGAGCTTCGCGACGCCGGCGGAGGAGCGCGCGCACCGCAAGGCGAAGCTCGCGGCGGCGTTCCGGATGTTCTCCCGCGCGGGGCTCGACGAGGGTGTTGCCGGGCACATCACCGTCCGCGACCCCGAGGCCCCGGACACGTTCTGGGTGAACCCGTTCGGGATGCACTTCTCGCAGATCCGCAGCTCGGACCTGGTGCGGGTCAACGAGGACGGTCGGGTGGTCGAGGGCGACCGGATGGTCAACGGCGCCGCGGTCGCGATCCACTGCGCCGTGCACGCCGCGCGGCCGGACGTCCTCGCCGCGGCGCACGCCCACGGCCCGGCGGGCAAGACGCTGTCGTCGCTGGAGATGTCGATCGAGATGCTCACGCAGGACGCCTGCGCGTTCTACGACGACATCGGGGTCTACGACGACTTCACCGGCGTGGTGCTCGACTCCGAGGAGGGGCTACGCATCGCCGCGGCCCTCGGGACGCGCAAGGCCGTCATCCTCCGCAACCACGGGATGCTGACCGTCGGCACCAGCGTCGACAGCGCGGCGTGGTGGTTCCTCACGCTCGAGCGAACTGCGCAGTGCCAGCTCAACGCCTACGCCGCCGCCGCGGGCCTCGGGCGGCCACCGCGCCAGATCTCGCCGGAGGCGGCCAAACAGACCTACGGCGTCGTGGGGTACGAGTTCGCCGGGTGGTTCCAGTTCCAGCCGATCTGGGAACGCATCTCCCGCGAGCAGCCGGACATCTTCGACTGAGCAACGGGCCTGACGGACCGTCAGGACGTTCGGACGTCAGGCGTCCGGCGTCGCCGGCCCCAGGACGAGCACGGCCAGGTCGTCGCCGAGCTCGGTGGGGGCGAAGCCGGTGACGGCGTCGACCACGCCGGAGGCGACAGCGTCGGCGTTCCCGGTGACCGTGCGCAGGGCGGCGGCGAGGCCGTCCTCGCCGAAGAAGTCGTTGCCGCGGCGGCGTTCGGTGGCGCCGTCGGTGAAGCAGATCAGCTTCTCGCCGGGTCCGAGCAGGACGCGGGTGTCGGTGAACGAGACGTCCTCGGTGGCGCCGACGATCGAGCCGGGTTCGCCGACGGGGCGCAGTTCGCCGTTCGCGTCGCGGAGCAACGGCTCCGGGTGGCCGCCGAGGGTCAGGGTGACCGACACCGTCCCGTCCGACCGGGGGTGCACGACCGCGACGACCGCGGTGCAGAAGCGGGGGTCGTCGCCGTCGGCGTCACCGTGGCGGAGCAGCACCTCGTTCAGGTGCGCGAGGATCGCGGCCGGGCTGCGGAGGTTGACCGCCGCCGCGCGCGTGACGTGGCGGATCAGCAACGCCGTGTTGGCCGCCTCGACGCCGCGGCCGCACACGTCACCGAGCAGGACGAGGTGCCGGTTGCCGTACAGCGGGAAGACGTCGTAGAAGTCGCCGCCGACGTCGAGGCCCGCGCTGCCGGCGGAGTAGCAGGCGCCGAGATCGAGGCCGGCGATGCGCGGCAGCTGCGGCGGCAGCAGGCTCGACTGCAGGGTGCGCAGGGCCGTGGTGCGCTGGTGGAACAGGCGCGCGTTGTCGATCGCGGCGCCGGCCCGGGCGGCGAGCTCCTCGGCGAGCAGCAGCCCCTCGTCGTCGAACTCACGGCCGGCCCGCACCGCGAAGCCGAGCGCGCCGATCGTGCGGCCCCGCGCCACCAGCGGCACGATCGCGCCGGCCGAGAGCGCGAGCGCGCGGAACCGGTCGGGGTGATCGCCGCGGAAGCGCTCCCAGAGGTCGTCGTGGACGGGGCGGAAGACCACGCGCTCGCCGGTACGCAGCACGGCCCCGGTGCCGGTCTCGTCCTCCAGTGCCGGCGGCCGGGTCAGCAGCGCCTCCCGCAGCGGCTCGAGGTGGTCGGCGTCGGAGGTCGCCAGCCCGACGAGCGAGATGCGGCTGCCCTCGAGCAGGTGCAGCGTGAACACGTCGGCGAGCCGGGGGACCGCGAGCTCGGCGACACGCTTCAGCGTCGCCTGGTAGTCGAGCGAGGTGCCGAGCTCGGCCGAGGCCTCGGCGAGGAACGACAGACGCGCGCGGGATCGCTCCGCCGCGGCGCGGGCGCGTTCGCGCTCCTCGTAGAGGTCGGCGCGGGCGATCGCCGCGGCGCACTGGGTCGCGAGCGAGCAGAACAGGGCGCGGTCGTCGGCGGAGAACTCGCGGGTGTCGGTGAACCCGATGACCAGGGCACCGAGCGGGATGCCGTCGATGGCGAGGGGGAGTACCGCGAGCGAACCGGCGCCCACCAGCGGGGCGTCGTCGAACGCCGGGTAGCGCGCCTGCTGGTCGAGCTTGCCGCCGAGGTAGACCGGTTGGGCGGTGCGGACCGCCTGGGCGGCGGGCAGGTCGTCGTCGAGAGAGAAGCGCTCCCAGTAGTCCAGGACCTCGGTGCCGTAGCCGACGGCGCGGGCGATCCGCAGGTGGTCGCCGTCGATCATGCACAGCGACCCGGTCGAGGCACCGAGCTCCTCGAGCGCGAGACCGAGGACGACGTCCGCGACGTCGTCGACGCCCACCGCGCGGGACAGCTCGGCGGTGATCCGCTGCAGGGTCGCGAGCCGGGCGCCGGCGGCGCGTTCGGCGGACAGGAGGCGGCGCTGCTCGGTGACGTCGCCGCAGACACCGAGGAGGCGCTCGGGCCGGCCGTCGGCGTCGCGGAGCAACTGGCCGCTCGCGTTCACCCAGCGGTGGGTGCCGTCGGGGCGGACGACGCGGAAGGTTGCCGCGTAGTGGTCGTCGCTCTCGCCGGCGAGCACGGCCTGGACGGCGGCGAGGACCACCGGCTGGTCCTCGGGGTGCACGTCCGCGTGGAACGCCTCGAACGTCCCGGCGAAGCTTCCCGGGGGCAGGCCGTGGATGGTCTCCAGCGAGGGCGACCACTCGAGGCGGCCGGTGGAGATCTCCCAGTCCCAGGTGCCGAGGTCGCCGGCGGCGAGGGCGAGCTGCAGGTGTTCCTGTTGGCGCGCGAGATCGCCTTCGGCGGCGCGCTTCTCCAGCGCCAGCGCGACGTGCGAGGCCAGGACCTCCGCGACCGCGAGCTCGGCCGAGTCGAACTCGTGCGGGTCGCGGTAGTAGAGCATGAACTTGCCGACGACCCGGTGGCGGTGGACCAACGGGACGAAGGCGAGCGCCCGGATGCCCTCGGCGTCGAAGGTCGGGCGGTAGGGGTCCCAGGCGGGGTCGGCGGCGACGTCGGGGACGAGGATCGGCCGGGCGTCCACGTCGTCGGGCCCCCACGGGCTGTGGCCCTCGACGGCTTGCCGGTACTCCGCGGACAGTCCGCGCCACGCCTTGAAGCGGCACACCCCGTCGGCGTCGAAGAGCAGCAGGGAGGCGCGGTCGACGCCGAGCAGTTCGACGATGGTGGCGACGGCCTGGTCGTAGAACGCCGGCGGGCCGTCCGACTGCTGGAGCGCGAGCGCCAGGCGGTGGACCGCGCGCAACGGGCCGAGGGACTCCTCGGCGGACCCGCTGCTCGGCACGCGCGGCGGTGCGGACCAGGGGAGGTCGACCTCGACCCGCGTGCCGCACCCGTTCGAACGGATCCGCACGTCCTGGGCGAGCGCGTTGACGATGAACATGCCGCGCCCGCCCTCCGCGAGGGGGTCGACGGGCAGGGTCGACACCGGGACGAAGCCGGCACCGGAGTCGGCGACCGTCAGCGTCGGGTGCCGCGGCTGCCAGTCGAGCTCGATGACTGCCGGCCCCGGGGCGTGCGCGACGACGTTGCCGACGAGCTCCGACAGGATCAGCTGGGCGGCGTCGAGGTCGTCGTCCGCCCCGTCCGCGCGCCGCAAAAGGTCACATAACGCCCGTTGGGCGGCTCGGACCTGGTGAGGGTCCGCTGTGTCGACCACCCACCGCATGCCTCAGGATCTCAAGGACGGCCCGTGTTCGCCAGTGACGCTCCGGGAAGGATCAGCCACTTTCTGTGGCTGGCAGCCGGGGCACCAGTACACCTTCCGCTCCTGACCGCGCGGGCCGAACGCCTCCTCGCGGATCCGCGTCCCGCACCGGCGGCAGGGCTGGCGGGCCCGCTCGAACACCCAGGCGGTGCGGCCGCGGCGCAGGTCGCCGGTGGTCGACTGGTCCGGCCGGTCCTTGTTGGCCTCGAGCAGGCGCCGCGCCCGTTCGACGACGGCGCGCAGGTCGGGCACCGCGGCGACCGGGGTGCGGGGATGGATGCCCGAGAGGAACAAGGTCTCGGCGCGGTACAGCGTGCCGATCCCGGCGAGGTTGCGTTGGTCGAGCAGGGCCTCGCCGATGGTGCGCTCGGGCGCACTACCCAAACGGCGTAACGCCTCGTCGAGGTCCCAGTCGGGCCCGAGCAGGTCCGGGCCGAGGTGGCCGACGACCGTGTGCTCCTGCGCGGTCGGGACCAGCTCGACGATCGGCAGCCGGTAGCCGACCGCTTCCCAGTCCGCCGTCGTCAGCACCACCCGGACCTGAAAGTCGGGACCACCCCTGCGCGTCGCGCCGGGACGGTAGAGGTGCCACGTCCCGTCCATCTTGAAGTGGGTGTGCAGGGTCAGCGGCTCGCCGTCGGCGAGCGCGAAGCGGAGCAGCTGGTGCTTGCCGCGGGACACCACCTCGACGACTCTCGCCCCGGACAGGTCGGCGTTGGCGAGCTGCGGTACGCGGAAGTCGCTCGCGGTGACCTCCGAGCCGGCGAGCGCCCGGTGGAGGCGTTTGCAGGCGAGGTGGACGGTGTCGCCCTCGGGCACGCGCGCCTACCCGCGCAACCGCAGACCGCGCGGGGTCGCGGAGAACCCGGCGGCGGAGAGGGCGGAGCCCAGCGGGGAGGTCAGGACTGACGCCCCGTCGGCCCGCTCCACGGTGAGCTTGCCCAGCGCGCCCTCGCGCACCGCGAGGGCGAGCGCGTCGACCGCCGGTTGCAGCTTCTCGGCCGCGCCGTCGTAGGAACCGTCGGCCTCGGGGTGGACCCAGGACAGCAGCGACTTCCCGCCGCGCTCGACGTAGAGGACGAGCTCGCCGTCGACGAGGACGACGAGTGCCCCCGCCTTGCGGCCGGGCTTGTGGCCGGAGGCCACCTCGTCCGGACGTTCGGGCCACGGCAGCGCGGCGCCGTAGGGGTTGGCGGGGTCCGTCGCCGCAAGGACGAGCGCCTGCCCGCGGCGCTTGGCGTCCTCCCGCGGGGTGGCGCGGAGGCGGTCGACGGCACCGGTCATCGCGAACTGCGCGGCGCCGAGACCCTCGACGAAGTAGCCGCGGCGGCAGCGGCCGGCCTCCTCGAACGCGGCGAGCACCCGGTAGGTCGCGGCGAACCCGCCGGGCGTCCGCTCGGCGACGACGGCGCCGCGGGTGAGGACACCGTGCCGGTCGAGCAGTGCGTCGGCGGCGGCCTGCGCGCGGCGGGTGGGGTCGGACTCGCGCTCGGGCAGCAGCGACCAGCGGCCGGCGACGGTCGGGGGCCCGGTGCGTGTGGGCATCGCCGGTTTGCCGAGCGCCGCCCGGCCGGGCCGCCCGTAACGGGCTCGCGGCGTCGGGGCCTTGCGGGCCTTGTGCGAGCCGCGGCCGCCGATCAGGGTCCGCAGCGGGGCGAGCGTGTCGTTGGTGAGCCGACCGGACCAGACCAGGTCCCAGATCGCGGCGACCAGAGCGGTGTCGTCGGTGGAGCCGACGCGGTCGGACAGCTGACGGAAGAACAGGGCGTACCCGTCGCCGAGGGCGTCGAGCACGGCGCGGTGCAGTTCCCCGCCCTCGGTCTCCGGGTCGAGCTCGGGCAGCAGCAGGTCAGCGGTGTCGGCGAGGTGCAGGGAGACCCAGCCGTCGTCGCCGGGCAGCGAGCCGTGGCCCGCCCACAGGACCTCGCCGGCGGCGGTCAGTTCGTCGAGCATCGCGGGGGAGTAACCGACCACCCGCGCGGGCAGGATCAGCCGCTCCAGCGCGGAGGCGGGCACCGCGGCGCCCTGGAGCTGTTCGACGACCCGCAGGACACCGTCGACGCCGCGCAGGGCGTCGGCGCCGACGTGCTGCCAGGCGGGGAGGAACCGCGCCAGCGCGGTGTGCTCGACGGGTTCGATCTCCTGCCGCAGCCGGGCGATCGAGAGCCGGCGCAGGCGGCGCAGCACCTCGGCGTCGCACCACTCGGTGCCGGACCCGCCGGGGCGGAACTCGCCCTCGACGACGCGGCCCGTCGCGGCGAGCCGGCCGAGGGCGCCGCGGGCCACCGCGCTGCCGAGCCCGAACCGGGCGGCGACGTCCGCCACCGCGAACGGGCCGTGGGTGCGGGCGAAGCGGGCGACGAGGTCACCGAGGGGGTCGCGGACGGGTTCGGTGAACGCCTCGGGCACGCCGACGGGCAGCGGGGCACCGAGGGCGTCGCGCAGCCGGCCGGCGTCCTCGATCGCCGCCCACTGCTCGGCGCCGGCGATGCGGACGCGGATGGCGCGGCGGGCCTCCTCCAGGGCGGCGAGCCAGCGCGGGACCTCGGCCTCGTTCCCGTCGACGACGCGGGCGATCACCTCGGCGGTCGTCAGCGGGCCGAGCAGGCGCAGCAGGTCGGCCACTCCTTCGAGGTCCTTCGCCTTGCGTTCGGCGGTGAGGCGCTGGAGCTCGATCTCGACGGTCTCGACCGCGCCGACGTCGAGCAGTTCGCGCAGGTCGGCCTGGCCGAGGAGCTCGGCGAGCAGGGCGGAGTCGAGGGCGAGAGCGGCTGCGCGGCGTTCGGCGAGCGGGGAGTCGCCCTCGTAGAGGAAGGCGGCGACGTAGCCGAAGAGCAGCGAGCGTGCGAACGGGGACGGCGACGAGGTCTCCACCTCGACGACGCGGACCTTTCGGTTCTCGATGTCGGTCATCAGCTCGACGAGGCCGGGGACGTCGAAGACGTCCTGCAGGCACTCGCGCATCGTCTCGAGCAGGATCGGGAATGACGCGTACTCAGATGCGACCGACAGCAGTTGGGCCGACCGCTGCCGTTGCTGCCACAGCGGCGACCGCTTGCCCGGGTCGCGGCGTGGGAGCAGCAGGGCGCGGGCCGCGCACTCGCGGAAGCGGGAGGCGAACAGCGCGGAGCCGCCGACCTCGGCGGTGACGAGCGCGTCGACCTCGGCCGGGTCGAGCACCACCGATGGGCTCTGACCGTGGGGGAGGTCGAGCTCGTCGAGTTCGATGTCGGGCAGGCGCAGGACGATGCCGTCGTCGGCGTGCATCGCCTGGACGTCGACGCCGAAGCGCTCGCGCAGGCGGCCGGCGAGAGCCAGCGCCCACGGGGCGTGGACCTGCGCGCCGAAGGGGGAGTGCACGCACAGCCGCCAGTCGCCGAGCTCGTCGCGGAAGCGCTCGACGACGATCGTGCGGTCGTCGGGGACGTGCGTCGTGGCCTCGCGTTGCTCGGCGAGGTAGACGAGGAGGTTGTCGGTCGCCCACTCGTCGAGCCCGCACCGGGCCAGGCGCTCCCGGGCGGCGGCGTCGTCGAGGCGGGCGAGCTCCCGCAGGAAGCCGCCGAGGGCGCGACCGAGTTCGAGGGGGCGCCCGATCGAGTCGCCCTTCCAGAACGGGAGCCGACCGGGCTGGCCGGGCGCGGGGGAGACGAGCACGCGGTCGTGGGTGATGTCCTCGATCCGCCAGCTGGACGAGCCGAGTGTGAAGACGTCGCCGACGCGGGACTCGTAGACCATCTCCTCGTCGAGCTCACCGACACGGGAGGCCTTCTCCCCGACCAGGAAGACCCCGAACAGGCCGCGATCGGGGATCGTGCCGCCGCTGGTGACCGCGAGCCGCTGCGCACCGGGCCGGCCGGTGAGGGTGTTGTTCACCCGGTCCCAGACCAGCCGCGGGCGCAGCTCGGCGAACTCGTCGGACGGGTAGCGGCCCGAGAGCATGTCGAGGACCGCGTCGAACGACGACTGCGGGAGCGAGGCGAACGGGGCGGCGCGGCGCACGAGAGCGAGGAGCTCGTCCGCGGACCACTCGTCGAGGGCGACCATCGAGACGATGTGCTGCGCGAGGACGTCGAGGGGGTTGCGCGGGATGCGGATGGCCTCGATCTGAGCCGCCATCATGCGCTCGGCGACGACGGCGGTCTGGACGAGGTCGCCCCGGTGCTTGGGGAACACGACGCCGCGGGAGACCGCACTGACCTGGTGGCCGGCGCGGCCGATGCGCTGCAGGCCGCTGGCGACCGAGGGTGGCGACTCGACCTGGACGACGAGGTCGACCGCGCCCATGTCGATGCCGAGCTCAAGACTCGAGGTGGCGACGACGGCCTTGAGGCGCCCGGTCTTCAGCTCGTCCTCGATGATCGCCCGCTGCTCCTTGGAGACCGAGCCGTGGTGGGCCCGGGCGAGGACCTCCGGGGCGCCGCGGGAGACGCCACTGTGTCCGAGCAGCTGGGCGGGTTGCTTGATCGTCCCTTCGGGCGGGAGCTCCTCGCCGGTCTCGCGTTCGAGGGCAGCCTCGTTCAGACGCTGCGTCAGACGTTCGGCGAGTCGGCGGGAGTTGGAGAACACGATCGTCGTGCGGTGGGCCTCGATGAGGTCGGTGATGCGTTCCTCGACGTGCGGCCAGATCGAGGTCCGTGGCTCGGCGCCGGCGGCGGAGCCCTCGAACTCCGCGGTGGGGACGCCGAGTTCGCGCATGTCCTCGACCGGGACGACGACCGAGATGTCGAACTGCTTGTCGGCCGGCGGCTTGACGACGACGGTCTCGGCGGCGCCGCCGAGGAACCGCGCGACCTCCTCGACCGGGCGCACGGTGGCGGACAGGCCGATGCGCTGGGCGGGCTTCTCCAGCAGGGCGTCGAGGCGTTCGAGGGAGAGCGCGAGATGGGCGCCGCGCTTGGTGGCGGCGACCGCGTGGACCTCGTCGACGATCACGGTCTCGACGCCCGCAAGGGACTCCCGGGCGCGCGAGGTGAGGATGAGGAAGAGCGACTCCGGCGTGGTGATGAGGATGTCCGGCGGGCGGGTGGCGAACTTGCGGCGCTCGTCGGCGGGGGTGTCGCCGGTGCGCATGCCGACCTCGACCGTCGGCTCCGGGAGACCGAGCCGGTGCGCGGCCTGGCGGATGCCGGCCAGCGGGGCGCGCAGGTTGCGCTCGACGTCGACGGCGAGCGCCTTGAGCGGCGAGACGTAGAGGACGCGGCAGCGCCGCTCGCGTTCGGCGGGCGGCGGGGTGGACGTCAGCCGGTCCAGGGCGGACAGGAACGCCGCGAGCGTCTTGCCCGACCCGGTCGGGGCGACGACCAGGGCGTGCCGACCGGACGCGATCGCCTCCCACGCGCCGATCTGGGCGGTCGTGGGCGCCTCGAAGGCACCGGAGAACCACGCCGTGGTCGCCGGCGCGAATCCGGCCATCGGGTCGGAGGTGGGGGGCACCGGTCCATCCTGCCCCGCGGCACCGACAGTAGGCCTGGCCCCGATGCACCCCGGTCCGGTGGGTCTTACAATGTAAGACATAAATCTCAGAGAGTGAGACGCCATGACGTACACCCACGGCCACCACGAGTCGGTGCTGCGCTCCCACCGGTGGCGGACCGCGGAGAACTCCGCCGCGTACCTGCTGCCGTACCTGGCCTCGGACCAGCGCCTGCTCGACGTCGGCTGCGGGCCGGGGACGCTCACGCTGGACCTCGCCGAGCGGGTGGGAGCGGTCACCGCGCTCGAGCCGACCGCCGAGGCGCTCGACCTGTGCCGGGCGGAGGCGGCGGCGCGGGGAACGACCGGGGTGGAGTTCGCGGTGGGGGACGTCCACGCTCTGCCGTTCGCGGACGACAGCTTCGACGTCGTGCACGCGCACCAGGTCCTGCAGCACGTCGCCGACCCGGTGCAGGCGCTGCGGGAGATGCGGCGGGTGACGCGGCCGGGCGGGATCGTCGCCGTGCGCGACAGCGACTACCCGGCGTTCGCGTGGTACCCGAAGCCGCCCGCGCTCGACGACTGGATGGCGCTCTACCTGCGGTGCGCGGGCGACAACGGCGGCGAGCCCGAGGCCGGGCGGCGCCTGCTGTCGTGGGCGCAGCAGGCCGGGTTCGCCGACATCACCCCGACCGCGAGCGTCTGGTGCTTCGCGACCCCGGACGACCGCGCCTGGTGGGGCGGGATGTGGGCGGACCGGATCCTCTCCTCGGCGATGGCGACCCAGGCCCTGACCTCCGGCTACGCCACCGCGGCCGACCTGCAGGCGATGTCCGCCGGCTGGTCCGAGTGGGCCGCCGCCGGCGACGGCTGGCTCTCCATCACCCACGGGGAGATCGTCGCCCGCGCCTGACCCGCCCCCGCCCGGCCTGCACAAGAGATGTCATCTGCACAAGAGATGTCATCTGCACAAGAGATGTCATCTCCAGTGCATGCATTGGAGATGACATCTCTTGTGCAGGGAGGCGGCGGCGGGTCAGCGGAAGCCGAGGCGGATGTGGAGATCGCGGAGGAGGGCGATCTCGGCGCCGTGGTGGATCGCTTCCCGGCTGATGTGGAGGACCAGGGCGGCGCGCGGGAAGGCCTCGTAGCCGGGTTCGCCGCAGGGAGCGGCGAGCTGCTCGTCGGTCCAGGTGCGCACGCCGGCCATCCAGGCGGCGTAGGCCTCGTCGAGTTGGGCGAGTGCGGTCGCGGCGGTGCCGGCGTACTCGAAGGTCTCGTAGTCCATCGCGGGTCCGCCGAAGTGGCGGGCGACGCGCATGCCGAAGACGCCGACGATCAGGTGGCCCAGGCGCCAGGCGATCGTCGTCACCGGCTCGGGGTCCGGGGTGGGGTTCGCGAAGTCGATCGCGGTGCCGGTGCCGCGGGGCCGGACGTTCCAGCAGTTGGGGACGGGCTCCCAGCAGTACTCGTCGTCCGTCAGCCCGTCGAGCCGGGGCCGGAGCTGCCCGGTCCAGTGCCGCTCGAGCTGGTCGCACAGCTGCTCGTTCCAGTCCATGTGGGCGTCCTACCCCCGCCCGGTGGGCGGTCATGCCGGGCGGGCGGAATTGGACGGCCCCGCGTCGGCGGACGCGGGTAACGTGCCCCGGTGGACGAGACCAGGGACGAACGGGCGGCGGTCGCCGTCGACGCGCCGCCGGGCGCGTTGGTGTTCGCCCGCGACCTGGTCAAGGCGTTCGGCGAGGGGGAGCAACGCCGCGTCGCCGTGGCCGGGATCGACGTCGAGGTCCGCGCGGGTGAGGCCTTCGGCTTCCTCGGGCCCAACGGGGCCGGCAAGAGCTCGACGATGCGGATGATCGGCTGCACGTCGCCCGCGACCGCGGGAGTGCTCCGGGTGCTCGGGCGGGACCCGGCGGTCGATGGCTCGCAGATCCGGGCCGGGCTGGGCGTCGTCCCGCAGGAGGACAGCCTCGACGGAGAACTGACCGTCCGCGACAACCTCGTCATCTACGGCCGTTACTTCGGGCTGCCGTGGAAGGAGTGCCGCTCCCGGGCCGACGAGCTGCTGGAGTTCGTGCAACTCGCCGATCGGCGCGACTCGCGCGTCGACACCCTCTCCGGCGGCATGAAGCGGCGCCTGACGATCGCGCGGGCGCTGGTGAACCGGCCCCGGCTCCTGCTGCTCGACGAGCCGACGACGGGGCTCGACCCGCAGGCCCGGCACGTCGTGTGGGAGCGGCTGTTCCAGCTCAAGCGCTCAGGCGTCACATTGATTCTGACGACGCATTACATGGACGAGGCCGAGCAGCTCTGCGACCGGCTCGTCGTGATGGACGGCGGTCGGATCGCGGCCGAGGGTTCACCGCGGGACCTGATCGCGACGCACTCGACCCGCGAGGTCGTCGAGGCCCGCCCGGCCGACGGCGAGACCGCGCGCCCGGCCGAGGTCCTGGCGCCGCTCGCGCAGCGGATCGAGGTCCTCCCGGACCGTGTCCTGCTCTACACCGACGACGGGGACGCCACCGCCGCTGCCGTGACGCACCATCATCACGAGCTGAACCTGGCCTCGGTCCTGGTCCGACGCTCCTCGCTGGAGGACGTGTTCCTCCGCCTCACCGGCCGGACGCTGGTCGACTGATGCGCCCGCTGCTCGGCCCGGCCGTCCCGGCCATGGAGTACTGGCTCCTGCGCAACCGGCGGCACTGGCGCACCCAGCTCACCGCCATGACCGTGACACCGCTGCTGTACCTGACCGCGCTCGGGTTCGGCGTCGGGACGCTGGTCGACGACAACGTCGGGGCGGCCGGGGTGCAGGGCGTCGAGTACCTGGTGTTCCTGGCCCCCGGGATCCTCGCCCTCACCGCGATGCAGCAGGGGTTCGAGGAGAGTTCCTGGCCGGTCATCGGGGCGTTGCGGTGGTGGGGGACCTATCCGGCGCAGCAGGTGACGCGCCTGCGGGTGCACGACCTGCTGACGGGCCACCTGTTGTTCATCGCGCTGAAACTGACCGCGACGGTGACGATCTTCACCGCGGTGGCGGCGCTGTTCGGGGCGTTCTCCTCGCCGTGGGTCCTCGCGGCGATGCCGGCGGCGGTGCTCTGCGGGCTGGCGCACGCCGCCCCGATCGCGGCGTTCGCCATCACCCGACGGGTCGAGATGAGTCTCGCCGCGTTCTACCGCTTCGTGGTCCTGCCGATGTCGTTGTTCTCGGGCGCGTTCTTCCCGGTCGCGCAGCTCCCGGTGGGGGTGGAGCAGCTGGCCTACGTGACGCCGCTGTGGCACGGCGTCGATCTCTGCCGCGACCTGGCCCTGGAGCAGGGGACGTTCGCGAGCGGTCTCGGGCACGTCGCATACCTGCTCGCGTGGACGGTCGGCGGCTTCGTCCTCGCCGTCCGGATGTACGCGCGGAGGCTGGCACCGTGACGGCGGTCGGGCGGGTGCTGCCGCCGCTCCCACGCGTCGGCCGGCCGGCGTTGGGGGCGGGTCGGCACGTCGTCGAGCGGAACGCGCTGTTCTTCCGCGGGCACATGCTCGTGATCCTCGGCGGATTCCTCGAGGCGCTGTTCTACCTGCTCTCGATCGGCGTCGGGATCGCCGATCTCGTCGGTGACGTCGAGGGCCCGGGCGGCCGACCGCTGGAGTACACGGAGTTCGTGGCGCCGGCCATGCTCGCGGCCTCCGCGATGAACGGCGCGGTCATGGAGAGCTTCAACATCATGGCCAAGCTGCATCTGTCGAAGGCGTACGAGGCGGTGCTGGCCACGCCGATCACGATCCGCGACATCGCCGTCGGCGAGATCGCGTGGACGTTGATGCGCGGCGGGGCGTACTCGGCGGCGTTCCTGGCGGTGATGGCCGCGCTGGGGTTGTGCTCGTCGTGGTGGGCGGTCCTCGCCCTGCCGGCCGCGCTGCTCGTCGGGTTCACGTTCGCGGCGCTGGGCCTGGCCGCGGTGGCGCTGATCCGCGGCTGGCAGGACTTCGAGTGGGTCATGACCGGCGTCCTGCCGATGTTCCTGTTCTCGGCGACCTTCGCGCCGCTGTCGACCTACCCGGACCCGGTCGCCTGGCTCGCCCGGGTACTGCCGCTGTACCACGGGGTCGCGTTGCTGCGGGGGCTCACGACGGGGGCGGTCGACGCCGCGTTGCTGCTGCACGTGCTGTACCTGACCGGGCTCGGCGCGGGAGCCTGTTGGCTCGCGATCCGGCGTCTGGAGGCGAAGCTGATCACATGAACGTGCTCGAGGCTCTGAGCGCCGCGGACCGCGGCTTCGACCGGCGGCTGCGGGAGGTCGGGGAGGCCGACTGGCACCGCCCCACGCCCTGCACCGACTGGGACACCTACCGCCTGGTGAACCACGTGGTCATCGGCGGCGGCCGGTACGGCCGCCTCGTGCGGGGCGGCACGCGGGACGACTTTCTCGCCGAACGGCAGATCGACGCCCTCGTGATCGGCGCGCTCCCGGCGTGGGAGGAGAACCGGGCGCTGTGCGCCGCGGCGTTCGCCGAGCCCGGGGCGCTGGAGCGGGTCGTCCCGTTCTCGACCGGGGACATCCCGGGGCGCATCCTGCTCCAGATCCGGGTCGTCGAGGTCGTCGTCCACACCTGGGACCTGGCCCGCTCCCTCGGTCTCGACGAGGCCTGCGATCCGGAACTGGCGGCGTTCGCGCTGCGTGTCTGGCCGGAGAACGCCCTGCCGCTCGGGGCCGGGGGAGTCCCGTTCTTCGAGCCGCCGGCACCCGGCGACGCGCCGGGGTCGGACCTGGAGACGCTGCTCCGGCTGGCCGGCCGGACGCCCTGACGGGGTCGCGCGGCACGGGCACCCCGGGGTGCTGGGTACCATGGGCTGCCACATCCCGATCTTTTCCGCAGGAGAGCCACGTGTCCGGCAAGCAGTCAAAGACCTCACGCGCGTCAGTCCGCGCCGGTGCGGGCTCCGCCTCCGGCGCCGTCTCCGTCCTCGGCGAGGTCAAGTACGTGATCCCGCTGAACGGCGGCAAGAACGCCTACGTTCGCAACATCACCACCGGGCGGACCCCGAACCTGCGGACGAACTCCGACGCGTTCGTCGAGGAGATCCGCAGCCTCGCGGCGGCCGGCCACGGCGCCAAGATCAAGGCCGAGCTCGAGTCGCTCGCGGCCGAGTTCCCCGACCACGGCTGGGACGCGGCTCTGCAGCGTCTCGTCGACGCCGAGGCGCTCGGCTAGAACCTGCTTCCCGAACCGCCCCACGCCGCTCGGTGTGGGGCGGTTCGTCGTTCCGGTGCGGGCCGCAGGCACACTGACCCGCATGCGCCTGTCGGACTTCTGGGATCGGATGCGGACCGAGCTCGGGGCCGGGTACGCGGAGTCCTACGCCCGGGACACGGTGATCGCCGGCCTCGGCGGCCGTACCGTCCAGCAGGCTCTCGACGCCGGCGAGGACACCAAGACCGTCTGGCGGGCCGTCTGCGCCGCGCTGGAACTGCCGCCGTCGCGGCGCTGACCCTCCCCGTCGCCGTGGGGGTGTCACCCCGGGTGTGACGGGTGGGACGAAACTTTGTTCGAACGATCGGCGTGGCGCGTTTCGTCGAACGGGTGTTCGAGCTAGCGTTTTCCCCACGCCGCGGCATCCACAGATCCGAGCACGGCGGGGCCGGTTGTCGGACCCGCATGGAAATGTCGCCGCCGACGAGATCCGACGACCCGAGGTGGGGGCAACACATGGCTCAGGCACCAGACCGCGACAAGGCACTCGACAACGCCCTGTCGCAGATCGAGCGGCAGTTCGGCAAGGGCTCGGTGATGCGGCTCGGTGACGACACGCGCGCACCGGTCGACGTCATCCCGACCGGCTCGGTCGCCCTCGACGTGGCCCTCGGCATCGGTGGTCTGCCCCGCGGGCGTGTCATCGAGGTCTACGGCCCCGAGTCCTCCGGCAAGACGACCGTGGCCCTCCACGCGGTCGCCAACGCCCAGCGGGCCGGCGGGGTCGCGGCCTTCATCGACGCCGAGCACGCGCTCGACCCGGAGTACGCCCGCAAGCTCGGTGTCGACACCGACGCGCTGCTGGTCTCCCAGCCGGACACCGGCGAGCAGGCGCTGGAGATCGCGGACATGCTGATCCGCTCGGGCGCGCTCGACATCATCGTCATCGACTCGGTCGCGGCCCTCGTGCCCCGCGCCGAGATCGAGGGCGAGATGGGCGACAGCCACGTCGGTCTCCAGGCCCGCCTGATGAGCCAGGCGCTCCGCAAGATCACCGGTGCGCTGAACTCCTCGAAGACGACCGCGATCTTCATCAACCAGCTCCGCGAGAAGATCGGCGTGATGTTCGGGTCGCCGGAGACCACGACCGGTGGTCGGGCCCTGAAGTTCTACGCGTCGGTGCGGCTGGACGTCCGCCGGATCGAGACGCTCAAGGACGGCTCGGAGCCGGTTGGTAACCGGACCCGCGTCAAGGTCGTGAAGAACAAGATGGCCGCGCCGTTCAAGCAGGCCGAGTTCGACATCCTCTACGGCCAGGGCATCAGCCGCGAGGGCGGCCTGATCGACATGGGCGTGGAGCACGGCTTCGTCCGCAAGTCCGGTGCCTGGTACACGTACGAGGGCGACCAGCTCGGCCAGGGCAAGGAGAACGCTCGCAACTTCTTGAAGGACAACCCCGACCTCGCGAACGAGATCGAGAAGAAGATCAAGGAGAAGCTCGGCATCGGCCCGCAGCTCGACAAGCCCGTCGACGAGGACACCCCGACCGACTTCTGAGCGGTCCGGGGAGAACAACGATGGCGGCGCGTCAACGGCGATCCCGCAGCCGGTGGGAGTTCGACCCCGACGCGCCGCCGTCGTTCGTCGGAGCATCCGAGGGGCAGCCGCGGGCGCGGCGCGAGAAACGCGAGAAGCCGCCCGCGGAGCCCGTCGAGCCCTCGGCCCTGGCGCGGGAGATCTGCCTGGGGCAGCTCTCGCACGGGCCGCGCACGGCCGCGCAGCTCGCGGCCGCGATGGCCCGCAAGGGCATCGAGGAGGACGTCGCGAACGAGGTCCTCGAGCGGTTCACCGACGTCGGCCTGATCGACGACCAGGCCTTCGCCGAGGCGTGGGTGGAGAGCCGCCACGCCGGCCGCGGCCTCGCCCGCCGCGCCCTTGCCCACGAGCTGCGGACCCGCGGGGTCGACGCGGCCGTCGTGGCCGTCGCGGTCGCGGAGCTCGACCCCGAGCGTGAGCTCGAGACCGCGCGCACCCTCGCGACCAAGCGCCTCGCCGCGACCCGCGGCCTCGACACCCAGGTCCGGTTCCGCCGCGTCGCCTCCCTGCTCGCGCGCAAGGGGTACTCCGAGGCCGTCGCCTACCGCGTCATCCGCGAGGCGCTCGAGGCCGAGGGCGAGGACGCCCCGCCCCTGGGCGACTGATCGCCTGTCCCGCCGGGCATCTCCCCGAAAGCGCACTATGGCACCCGCGAAAGCAAAAAGCGGGTGTCGTACTGCGCTTTCGGGCGAGTGTCAGGTGGCGTCGGTGACGGCGGCGGCCTGGGAGACGGCGGCGCGGCTGTAGCGCCGGGCCTGGCGGCGTTCGAGCCAGCGGGCGAAGCCGTCGACCGCCATGTTCAGGGCGACGTAGATGATCGTGATGACGATGACCGTCGGGATGATGTTGTAGCGGGTGTCGTAGATGTTCCGGCCGACGCGGACCAGCTCGGGGTAGGCGATGATGAAGCCGAGCGAGGTGTCCTTCAGCGCGACGACGGCCTGGCTGACGATCGAGGGCAGCATGATGCGGGTCGCCTGGGGGAGCAGGACCTGGCTCATGATCTGACGCTCGGTCAGCCCGACGGCCGCGGCGGCCTCGCGCTGGCCCTTGGGCACGGCGAGGATGCCCGCGCGGAACACCTCGGCGAGGACCGCCCCGTTGTACAGCATCAGCGCGATCACCAGCGGGGCCAGCGTCCCGAGCTGGTCGGTGCCGAGAATGGCCGCGACGCGTTCGGGGAGGGCGTCGGAGAGGTCGTCGCCGATCGGCTCGAAGTCGCCGGAGAAGGCGATGAACAGGAACAGGATCAGGATGACGACCGGCGTCGCGCGGAAGAACTCGACGAACGCCACGCAGGGCCAGCGCAGCCAGCGCCGCGTCGACAGGCGTCCGGCCGCGAGCAGGATCCCGAGGATCAGTGCGAGGACGATCGCGAACAGCGCGGCCCGGATCGTCGCACCGAGCCCGCGGGCGATGGCCTTCTGAATGCCGCGGTCGGTGAAGGGTTCCCAGAGCGTGGAGTCGAACTGGTCGCGCTGGTCGAGACGCCAGATCACCCAGCCGACGAGCGCGGCGAAGACGACGATCGCGAGGGCACTGAAGATCCGTGCCCGGCGGCGGGCCCGCGGACCGGGGACGTCGAAGAGGACCAGGCTCATCGCAGCACCGCCACCCGGCGCTCCAACCACGCGGCGAACGCAGTGAGCACGAAGACGATGAGCATGTAGCCGCCGGCGATGCCGAAGAAGATCCAGTACAGGGAGTCGGCGTGGTCGCGGAGCAGGCCCGACATCACGTAGGAGGCCTCGGTGACCCCGAATGCCTCCGCGACCGCGGTGTTGCGGACCAGCGCGATCAGGATGTTGGTGATCGGGGGGATCGCGCTGCGCGTGGCCTGCGGTAGCACGATCAGCGTGAGGTTCTGCCGGAAGGTCATCCCGAGGGCGCGGGCGGCCTCGGCCTGTCCGGCGCTGACCGCGTTGATCCCGGAGCGAACCGCCTCGCAGATGAAGGCCGAGGTGTACGCGGTCAGGGCGAGGACCGCGAAGGTGAAGAACGAGAACTGGATGCCGACCGTCGGGAACCCGAAGACGAAGATGATGAAGATCAGCACCAGCGGGGTGTTGCGGGCGACGTGGACGAAGACCGCCGCGGCGCCGCGCAGCACCGGGATCGGGCTGACCCGCATGGAGGCGAGCACGGTCCCGAGGACCAGCGAGGCAACGCCGGAGAGCACGAAGAGCTGGATCGTCTTCCAGAAGCCCTCGAGGATCTCTCCGGCGTTGTCCGCCAGGACGTTCACGTCAGGTCAGACCGTTCACAGGTGACGGGCGGTCAGCACTTGTCGTCGAGCTGGGGGACCGGCGGCGCGGAGACCCCGGACTTGCCGAGCGTGTCGGCGAAGGCCTGGGCCCAGCTGCCGTCGTCGAACGCGGCCTGCAGCGTGTCGATGAGGAACTCGCACATCTGCGTGTCGCCGAAGGCGAACCCGATGCCGTAGCGCTCCTGGCTGAACGGGTCACCCACGACCTTGACCTTGTCGGGCTGCTTCGCGGCGTAGCCGAGCAGGATGGCACCGTCCGTGGTGACCGCGTCGACGGACTTGTTGACCAGCTGCTGCACGCACTCGGTGTAGGTCGCGAACGGCGCCGGCGCCGCGCCGTACTTCTCCTCGACGGTCTTGATGGACGTCGAGCCGCTGACCGAGCAGACCTTCTTGCCCGTCAGGTCGTCGGGGCCGTTGATCGAGCTGTCGTCGGAGCGGACCAGCAGTTGCTGACCGGTCTCGTAGTACGGCCCGGCCTGGCTGACGACCTTCCGACGCTCCTCGGTGATCGAGTACGAGGCGATGACGAGGTCGACCGTGCGGGCCTTGATGAACGGCTCGCGGTTGGCCGAGACCGTCTCCTTGAACTCGATGTCGCCGGAGTCGATCCCGAGCGCCTTGGCGATGATCTTGGCGATCTCGATGTCGAAGCCGGAGAGCTTGCCCGTCGCGGGGTCCTTCTCGCCGACGCCCGGCTGGTCGAACTTCACGCCGACCACGAGTTTGTCGGCGCCCTGCAGGCGGCCGAGCGTGCCGGAGACCGCGGAGGCCGACGCGCTGGCGCCACCGCTCGGCGTGTTGTCCTGCGAGGCGTTGTCGTCGTCGTCATCGCCTCCGCAGGCCGTCAACGACAACGCCAGCACGAGGGCGGCGGCGGAGGTGGTCAAGCGGCGCAATCTCATGGGCGGTTCGCCTCTCTAATGGGAAAGGATCTTTCCGAGGAAGTCGCGGGCACGGTCGCTGCGCGGGTTCGCGAAGAACTCCGCCGGCACTGCTTGCTCGACGATCTGGCCGTGGTCCATGAAGACCACGCGGTTCGCCGACGCCTTGGCGAAGCCCATCTCGTGCGTGACGACGATCATTGTCATGCCGCTGGCGGCGAGCTCGCGCATGACGTCGAGGACCTCGGAGATCATCTCCGGGTCCAGGGCGGAGGTCGGCTCGTCGAAGAGCATGACCTTGGGGTCCATCGCCAGCGCGCGGGCGATCGCCACGCGCTGCTGCTGCCCGCCGGAGAGCTGGGCCGGCATCTTGTTCGCCTGGTCCGCGACGCCGACCCGCTCGAGCAGGGCACGGGCCTTGGACTCCGCCTCCGCCTTCGGCATCCTGTGGACCTGGATCGGGCCGAGCGTCACGTTGTCCAGCACGGACTTGTGCGCGAAGAGGTTGAACGACTGGAACACCATCCCGACGTCGGCGCGGAGCCGAGCGAGCTCCTTGCCCTCCGCGGGGAGCGAGACCCCGTCGACGCGGATCGTCCCCGAGTCGATCGGCTCCAGCCGGTTGATCGCGCGGCACAGCGTCGACTTCCCCGAGCCCGACGGCCCGATGACGACGACCACCTCGCCCCGCGCGACGGTGAGATCGATGTCCCGGAGCACGTGCAGCGTCCCGAAGTGCTTGTTGACCTGCAGCATCTCCACCAGCGGTGGAGCCGTGTCGATCATTCTCGAGAACCTAGCGAACTCCCGTCCGTCGCGCCCGCCGCCGCCCCGGCCCCACCCGGTCCGCTTCACCAGCTGAACCCGCGCTTCACGGCGCGGACCGCCGGGTGAAGCAGGGGCTCAGCTGGTGAAGAGCGCGGGACGGCTGGTGAAGCTGCGCCGCAGGGCGGGTCAGCGGCGACGGGCCGGGCGGGGCGCGGGCCAGTCGAGAGCGAAGGTGCCACCGGTGGGGAGGCAGGCCCAGCGGCGCTGGAGGTCGCGGAGGTCGGCGAGAGCGGTCTCGGCGGCGGCCGCGAGCATGTCGCGGGGCGGCGGGGGCAGGGAGCTGATCGCCCAGGTCGAGGTCAGGTCGCGGACCAGGTTCGGCTGCTCGCCCGCGAGGGCATTCAGGACGGTGCCGACGACCCGCTCGGCGAGTCCCAGTTCGGCACTGTGCTCCTTGACCAGCGCGGCGGAGCGGGCCCGGTGGTCGTACTTGGTCCGGCCGGCGACGATCTCGACCGTCGCGAAGACCGCGCCGTCGGACACGCAGCCCCAGAACCCGTGGGCCAGCCGGAACGCCCGCTCGATCAGCAGGTGCGACGCGTCGTGGGGGACCAACCCCGTCCGGTCGTAGGAGTCGACCCGCACCCGCACCCCGTCGGCGCGGGTGAACTCGGCGACGGTCCCGTTGTCCGGCCGTCGCGTGAACTGCACCTCCACCCCGCCAGTGTTCCCGCCCTGGTCGCGTCCTGTCGCCGGAGTTTCCGCCGGTCCCCGGCGTCTTCACCGGCTGAGCACTCACGTCACTGGCCGGGCCGCCTGGTGAAGCGGGGGCTGAGCTGGTGAAGCACGCGGGGTGGCTGGTGAAGCGGCGGGGGCGGGGCGGGCGGGGGCGCGAGAGGCGGCGGGGACGGGGGAGGGTCGGGCGCGCCGTACCCTGGAGGGGCTGTGAGCAGGACTTACGAGGTGCGCACCTACGGGTGCCAGATGAACGTCCACGACTCCGAGCGCCTCGCGGGGCTGCTGGAGGACGCGGGCTACTCGCGCGTGCCCGCGGGCGAGGCCCCGGACGTCGTCGTGTTCAACACCTGCGCGGTCCGGGAGAACGCGGACAACCGGCTGTACGGGAACCTCGGCCACGTCGCCTCGGTGAAGGCGGCGAAGCCGGGGATGCAGATCGCCGTCGGCGGCTGCCTGGCCCAGAAGGACCGGGCGGAGATCGTCCGCAAGGCGCCGTACGTCGACGTCGTCTTCGGGACGCACAACGTGGGGTCGCTCCCCGTGCTGCTCGAACGGGCGCGGGTCGAGCAGGAGGCGCAGGTCGAGATTCTCGAGGCGCTCGACGTCTTCCCCTCGACGCTGCCCGCGCGGCGGGAGTCGGCCTACGCGGCGTGGGTCGCGATCGCCGTCGGGTGCAACAACACCTGTACGTTCTGCATCGTTCCGGCGCTGCGCGGCAAGGAGAAGGACCGCCGGCCGGGCGACATCCTCCGTGAGATCGAGACGCTCGTCGCCGACGGGGTCCTGGAGATCACCCTGCTCGGGCAGAACGTGAACTCCTACGGCGTCGAGTTCGGCGACAAGTTGGCGTTCGGCAAGCTGCTGCGTGCGTGCGGGGACGTCGAGGGGCTGGAGCGCGTCCGCTTCACCTCGCCGCACCCGGCGAGCTTCACCGACGACGTCATCGCCGCGATGGCCGAGACCCACAACGTGATGCCGCAGCTGCACATGCCGCTGCAGTCGGGGTCGGACGAGGTGCTGCGCCGGATGCGCCGGTCCTACCGGGCAGAGCGCTACCTCGGAATCATCGAGCGCGTCCGCGCCGCGATGCCGGACGCCGCGATCACCACCGACATCATCGTCGGATTCCCGGGGGAGACCGAGGCGGACTTCGCCGCCACGCTCGACGTCGTCCGCGAGGCGCGGTTCGCCTCCGCCTTCACGTTCCAGTACTCGAAGCGCCCCGGCACCCCGGCCGCGGACTACCCGGACCAGGTCCCGCCGCAGGTCGTCACCGAGCGGTACGGCCGGCTGGTCGCGCTGCTGGAGGAGATCTCCTGGGACGAGGCGAAGAAGCAGGTCGGCCGGGAGGTCGAGGTTCTCGTCGCCACCGGTGAGGGGAAGAAGGACGCGGTCACCCGGCGCCTGTCCGGCCGGGCCCGGGACAACCGGCTCGTCCACTTCGTGCCGAACCCCGACGCCCCCGAGCCCCGGCCCGGCGACATCGTCACGACGACGATCACCTACGCGGCGCCGCACCACCTCGTCGCCGACGGCCCGGCCTCGGTGCCGCGCCGCACCCGCGGCGGCGACGCCTGGGAGGCCGCCCAGGCCCGCCCCGCCGAGACCACGAGGGCGGTCTCGCTCGGCATGCCCTCGCTCGGCGCCCCCGCCTGACCCCTCCCCGGTGGAGATGTCATCTCCAACGCCATAGGCGGTTTGCAGTGGAGATGTCATCTCCAACGAAACAGGCGGTTGCAGTGGAGATGTCATCTCCACCGGAAGTGGGCGTCCTCGGTGGAGATGTCATCTCCACTCGGGGGAGCTCAGCCCATCGACTTCTGGCCGTCGAGGGCCTCGCGGATGATGTCGGCGTGGCCGGCGTGCTGGGCGGTCTCGGCGACGACGTGGTGGATCGCGCGGCGGCAGGTCCAGCGGGTGCCCTCGGGCCACCAGGGGGTGACGGGGAGGGCGTGGTCGGCGTCGAGATCGACGGAGCGGACCAGGTCGTCAGTGCGGGCGGCCTGGGCGGCGTGGGCGGCGAGGATCTCCTCCAGCGTCTGGTCCTCCCGCATCACGAAGCTGGCCCGGTGGGCGGCGTGGGCGGCCTCGGGGTCGGTGCCGAAGGCTTCGGTACCCCGCCCGAGGAACCCGGCCCAGCGCGACTCCATGCGCGTGACGTGCTGGATCAGCCCGCCGACGGTCAGTTCCGAGACCGTCGACCGGGTCCGGGCCTGGTCGTCGCGGAGGCCGAAGGCGGTGTGGCGGAGCAGGTGCCGGTGGTGGCGGAGGGTGTCCAGCAGGTCGCTGCGTTCGCGGTCGCTCATGGCGAAAACCTAGGCGTCCACACCCACGGGTCTCCGGTCGGGGAAAGCGCCTAGACTCCGCCGCGTGGCCGGGCGCATCAAGGACGAGGACATCGCGCTGGTCCGAGAACGCTCTCGCATCGAGGACGTGATCGGCGCGCAGGTCGGCCTCCGCAACGCCGGGGGCGGGTCGCTGAAGGGGCTGTGCCCGTTCCACGACGAGAAGTCGCCGTCGTTCAACGTCAACCCGGCCAAGGGCTTCTTCCACTGCTTCGGATGTGGCGAGGGTGGCGACGTCATCGACTTCGTCATGAAGACCGACCACCTCACCTTCGCCGAGGCCGTCGAGCGCCTGGCGTCGCGCGCCGGCATCACGCTGCGGTACGAGGAGGGCGGGTCGGCCCCGCGCCAGCCGGCCGGACGGCGCACCCGGCTCGTCGAGGCGAACACCGCGGCCGCCGAGTTCTACGCCAACCTCCTCGTCGACAGTCCGGAGGCGGTCGCCGCGCGGCGCTTCCTCGACGAGCGCGGGTTCACCCTCGAGCACGCGCAGATGTTCGGTGTCGGGTACGCGCCGCGGGGTTGGGACGAGCTGTCCAAGCACCTGCGCGGCCGGCAGTTCACCGGCGAGGAACTCATCGGGGCGGGCCTCGCCCGCGAGGGGCAGCGCGGCCTGATCGACCGGTTCATGGGACGGCTGCTCTGGCCGATCCGCGACATCACCGGCGACGTCGTCGGCTTCGGGGCGCGCCGGCTCTACGACGACGACCGCATCGAGGCCAAGTACGTCAACACCCCCGAGACGTCGCTGTACAAGAAGAGCCACCTCCTCTACGGCCTCGACCTGGCGAAGAAGGAGATCAAACGCCGCGGGCAGGCCGTGATCGTCGAGGGCTACACGGATGTGATGGCCTGTCACATCGCGGGCGTCCCCACGGCGATCGCCACCTGCGGCACCGCGTTCGGCAGCGATCACGTCCAGATCCTGCGCCGCCTGCTGATGGACGCCTCGGAGTTCCGCGGAGAGGTCATCTTCACCTTCGACGGCGACGCCGCCGGTCAGAAGGCGGCCCAGAAGGCCTACGACGACCAGGACCAACGGTTCATGACGCAGACGTTCGTCGCGGTCGAGCCCGATGGCCTGGACCCGTGCGACCTGCGCCTGCAGAAGGGCGACGACGCGGTGCGTGAGCTCGTCGCCTCGCGGGTGCCGCTGGTGGAGTTCGCGATCCGCGCCGAGCTCAAGCGCTACAACCTCGACACCGCCGAGGGCCGGGTCTCCGCGATGCAGGCCGCGGCGCCGAAGGTCATCAACATCCGCGACCGCGCGCGCCGCCACGAGTACGGCCGCCTGCTGGCCGGGTGGCTCGGCATGGAGGTCGACGCGGTCATGTCGACGCTGTCGGAGATCGCGCGCCGCGGGGCCCGCAGCGGCCCGAACGGCGCACCCGCCGCGGCGCCCGAGGCTCCCGAGGCGCCGCCGAAGGAGAAGATGCCGCGGCCCGACCCGCGGGACCCGTCGATCATGGTCGAGCGCGAGTTGCTCAAGGTCGCGCTGCAGTACCCGCAGCTGGCCGGCCCGACCTACGACGGACTGGAGCCGGACTGCTTCACCGCCCCCGCGTACCGGGCGATCCACGAGGCGATAGTCGGCGCGGGCGGGACGGCCTCGGCCGCGGCGGGGGACACCTGGGTCGGCAAGATCCGGGCCGCGGTGCCCCACGAGATGCTGCGGGGCCTGATCGCCGAACTCGCGGTCGAGTCTTTGCGAGCCGCAGGGGAGCCGAACCGTCGCTACGCCTGGGAGCAGCTCTCCGCGATCCAGGTCGCGGCCGTCTCCCGCCGCATCGACGTGCTCAAGGGCAAGCTCCAGCGCATGAACCCGGTCGAGGAGACCGAGGCCTACAACCGGCAGTTCGGCGAGGTCATCGCCCTCGAGCAGTACCGGCACGCGCTTCGTGAGCGCGTCATTGACGGATTGTGAGCTCCCTTGGCCCGTCCGGGTAGACATACCGGGCGTAATCGGGTCGCTCCGGTACGCAAGAACTTCCACGTTTCACCAAGTGCCGGTGCGCCCCACGGCCACCCCTCCACACTGAGATCCGATGCCAGGGTGATCACCCTGGTCCAGCTCGGTGAAGGCCCCGGGGGGTGTCGTGGCTCGCACTACGTCGACCGACGTGACCGGTGTATCGCCCGCGTCGGGACGTGCTCGTCGCACCCGTGCGCTGACGATCGCCCCGGAGGCCGGCAGCGACGTGCGGGTGCCCGCGCCCGCGTCTCCCGTGTCCACGTCCGACGCCGTGGTGGCGCCGGAGGTTGACACGGCCGAGGCGGTCGAGGCCGCGGAGCCGGCCGAGGCCGAGCTCGTCACCGCGGTCATCGAGGAGGACGAGGAGGAGACGCCCGTCGTCGCCGAGGCCTCGGTCCCGGTCACCGACCTGGTGCGGCACTACCTCAAGGAGATCGGACGGGTCCCGCTGCTCACGGCCGAGGAGGAGGTGCAGCTCTCCCGCCGGATCGAGGCCGGCGTGTTCGCCACCGCCCGCCTCGACGCGGAGCCGGCGCCCGACCCGCAGCTGCGCCGGGAGCTCGACATCATCGCCCGCGACGGCATGGTCGCGAAGCAGAAGCTCATCGAGGCCAACCTGCGTCTGGTCGTCTCGATCGCGAAGCGCTACTCCGGCCGTGGCCTGCCGTTCCTGGACCTCGTCCAGGAGGGCAACCTCGGTCTGATCCGGGCGGTCGAGAAGTTCGACTACACCAAGGGCTACAAGTTCTCGACCTACGCGACGTGGTGGATCCGCCAGGCGGTCACCCGCGCGCTCGCCGACCAGGCCCGCACGATCCGCGTGCCGGTGCACGTCGTCGAGATCATCAACAAGATCATCCGGCTGCAGCGCACCATGCACCAGGAGCACGGCATCGAGCCCACGATCGAAGAGCTCGCCGTCGTCCTGGACATGACGCCCGAGCGCGTCATGGAGGCCCTGCGCTACGCCCAGGACCCGGTCTCCCTGCACACGCCGGTCGGCGAGGCGGAGGAGTCGGAGTTCGGTGACCTGATCGAGGACGTCGACGCCGCCTGTCCGGCCGACGCCGCGTCGGTCTCGATGCTCCGCTCGGACCTCGACGCCCTGCTCGAGACGCTCGGCGAGCGCGAGAAGCGCGTCGTGACGATGCGCTACGGCCTCGACGACGGCAACCCGCACACGCTCGAGGAGGTCGGCCAGATCTTCGGCGTCACCCGGGAGCGGGTCCGTCAGATCGAGGCCAACACCCTCGCCAAGCTCCGCCACCGCCCCGCAGCCGCGGAGCTGCGCGAGTACCTCGCTTAAACCACGAACGTCCGAAGATGTGGCTGCTATTGCGGCCACATCTTCGGACGTTGTGTTGGGTGCCTAGGGCATCGTGCGCCCGTTGCTCATCGGCCTGGGCATACCGGTGTCACTCGCCGTCGACTCGCTCATGCCTGAGTCGCGGGAGCCCGGCATCCAGTTCGGGGCCTTGTCGGCCACGGCGCCAGCCATGGTGTGCGCCTTCTCCGTGGCGGTGTCGGCCACCTTGTGGGCGATCTCGCCGCCCCGCGCGGTGGCCATCTCCGTCGCCTGCTGGACCTTCGGATTCGCCCGGAGTTGCTCCGTGGCCCGGCAGATCTGCTCGTACCGCTCGCGCCCGGCGCGGGCCCCGAGCACGTATCCGACGGCTGCCCCGGTCAGGAACATCGCCTTACCCATCGTCCTGTGCCTCCTCCGCGTTGGTCCGTTCGCTGAGAAGGCCCTACCCGTGGCCGGACGGGGAAACCTGGCTGGTCCCGGTGTGGGGCACACCACCCGGCGCGTCAACGATCAATACCGGCCACGGACGCCCCGGGCGGTGCGCTAATCTTTCCGAGGTCCCGGGGGCGACCCTCCCGGCCGATCAGCTCCACCGCGATCCCGCATAGCTCAATTGGCAGAGCAGCCGGCTGTTAACCGGCAGGTTTTTGGTTCGAGTCCAAATGCGGGAGCTCGTCACGAAAGGCGTCCTTCGGGGCGCCTTTTCTGCGTCCGCCCCTCAGCCGACGGTGGGGGCCCAGTTGCCGTGGAACCCGGCGGGGACGCGGGCCGGCAGGTGGACGGCGGCGACGGTCTCCAGGGTCTGGGAGTCCAGGAGCAGCAGGTCGCTGGCGTCGCGGCCCGGGTCGTAGGCGAAGCCCATCAGCGTGCCGCGGTCCTCGGGGCTGTCGTCGGCGTCCGGGACGAAGAGGAACTCGCTGAGGTTCGTGCCGGGGGAGAAGGTGCGCCTGGTGGCGTCCCCGGTGACCAGGTCGTGGCGGATCAGGGCGTCGGCACGGGTGCTCCGGAACCCGACGGCGTAGCCGTACCGGTGCCGGCGGCCGACCACGCGTTCGTCCACCCGGGGGAACTCCTGGCTCAGGTCGCTGCGGCGCTCGGCGAGGACCTTGCCCGCGGTCAGGTCCACGGTCCAGCGGTCGAGGGTCGAGGGGCCCTCGTCCGGGCCGAGGGGCTTCGCGTCGAACATCCGCGGGTGCCGGACGACGTCGAGGACGAGCTTGTCCCCGTCGTCGTAGGCGTTCAGCGGGTGGAAGACGTAGCAGGGCTCGATCTCGAACCAGCGGACGTCCTTCGCCGTCCCGGTCCGCGGCATCACGCCGACGCGCGCCGGATAGTTCGGGTCCCAGCGGTACGGGAACTTCGGGGCCTTGGCACCGAGCACCTTGCGGGTGAAGAACGCGGCGACGGGGTCGGGGGTGCGGCGCTTGCCGACGAACAGCGACGCGTTCCAGCGGGCGACGTCGCCGATCGGACGGGGCCACAGCTCGCGGATCGGGTCGAGGTCGAACACGCACGGCAGGTCGTAGAGGACGACGTGGTTCTCGGTCAGGGAGAAGTCGTGCATCATCGGGCTGCCCGTGACGGCGATGTTCTCCACGCGCTTCACCCGGGCGTCGGTGCCGAGCACCGTGTACTGCACCTGGTTGCCCCAGCCCCAGTAGTACGAGACGGCGTGCAGCTCGCCGGTGGCCGGGTCGCGCTTCGGGTGGGCGGTGTACCCGCCGGGCAGGGTGCCGTCGAAGTCGCAGGCGCCGACGGTCTCGAGGTCGTCGGTGAGTTCGTAGGGCCGGCCGCCCGCCTCGACGATCGCGAACGTCCGCCCGCCCTGCACGACGACGTTGGTGTTGGCGGGGAAGTCCCAGCCGACGTGCGGCTTGGCGCCGGGGCGCGGCTGCTCGCCGAGGGCCGCCGCGACGTCGGCCGAGCGCACGAAGCGGTTGCGGTACCACTCGGCCTTCCCGTCGCGGATCCGGACGCCGTGCACCATGCCGGTCCCGAGGAACCAGTGGTGCTGCGTCGGGTCGACGGGGGTGACGGGGTTCGGCCCGTTGCGCAGGTACCGCCCGTCGAGATGGGCGGGCAGCGTGCCGGTGACCGGGAGGTCGACGGCGGTCGTCTCCGTCGCGACCGGGCCGAAGTTGTCGGTGAGGTAAGGGTTCTCGGCTGTTGCGGTCACGGTCGCCTCCGGGGCTCGCCGTCGCATAACAGTGCTATGTGGGCAATTCATAGCATTGTTATGCGAAGATGCCAAGCATGAGCCCGAAGGCCGCCGACCCGTCGGTGCGGACCGCGCTGCTGGAGGCGGCGGCGCGGCAGATCGCGACCGGGGGCTCGGGCAGTCTGACGCTGCGGCGACTCGTCGACGAGGTGGGGACGTCGACGATGGCCGTCTACACGCACTTCGGCGGGATGCAGAACCTGCGGCAGGAGGTTCGCCGGGAGGGCTTCGCCCGGCTGCGGGAGCACCTGGAGTCGGTGACCCCGACCCGCAATCCCCTCGCCGACCTCGTCCGCGCGGGGTGGGAGTACTACGACAACGCGGTCGAGAACCCGCACCTGTACCGGGTCATGTTCCTCGACCACCACGAGCCGGCCGACGACACGATCGGCCTGGACACCTTCGACCGCCTCGTCCAGCTCGTGGCCCGGTGCGTCGAGGGCGGCCAACTCGCCGCGGGTGACCCGTTCGACCTGGCGGTGCAGCTCTGGGCGGCCCTGCACGGGGTGGTCTCGCTCCAGCTCTCGGGGCTGCTGGCGCCGGACCTGGCTCTCGAGATGGTCGCCTCGAGCTGGCGCACCCTGTTCCTCGGCTTCGGCGCCGAGCCGCGGACGGTGACCCGGGCCCTGCAGGCCCACCCCCGCCGGACGCCGCGAGCCGCCCGAGACCTGGGCTCGGGCGGCTGACGGTTCCCGTTCAACAAGGGGTGTCACCCCTTGTTGAACGGTCAGGCGAGCTTGGCGATCGCGGTCAGGATCGTCTGCTTGAACGCGGCGACCGGGGCGTCGTCGAGGTTGCCCATCTGGCCCCAGGACACGACGGTCACGAGGTTGCCGTCGCGGCCGATGCCGTACAGGTGGGCGCCGTCCTCGGACTCCGGCACCGAGGTCCAGACCCCGTAGACGTGGGTGTTCGCGCTGGGGGCGCCGTAGTCCTTCGAGTCGGACTTGCCGTCGGGGAAGCCGCCCAGCCAGTCCTCGGCGCACAGCGCGGCGCCGTGGGCGAGGACGTCCAGAAAGGCGATCGCGTCGTCCTCGGAGTCCAGGCGGACCACGACCTGGGTTGCGTTCGTGTCGAACTCGGTGCCGAACTGGCGGTGCCAGACCTTCTTCTGCGTCTTGAGGGCGTCCTCGACGCAGAACGGGCCGAACTCCGGCATGCCGGCGGTGACCTTGCCGGCGAACCAGGCCGAGGTCGGGTGCTTCGGCAGGTCGGTGCCGGTGAGAAAGCCGGGGACGCTCGCGGTCGGGGTGGTCTCGGCGGTCGGGGTGGTCTCGGCGGTCGGGGTGGTCTCGGCGGTCGGGGTCGGGTCGACGGTCGCGGTGGCCGAGGCGGCCGGGAGGTCGGCGGCCTGGTCGACGGCGTCGTCCCCGCACCCGACGAGCAGGGTCAGAGCGGCGGCGCTGATCACGAGCGGCAGGACGCGGCGGCGGAGCTGGTTCACGGGATTCCCCCCAGAGGTGGTGTCGAATGGTGCGGTGAGATCAGCGTCGGCAGGCCGCGGACGTCCCGCAACGGATCCTGTCCGGGACGGGACGCTGGGACACTTCCAGGCCGCTGACCTGCAGGGATGTGCCCGGGGTGGGACGCCGGAGCGGGACGAGGAAGGGCAGCTGTGACCGAGGCGGCGCAGGACCTTGCGGGCCGGCTGCGGGAGCTCAAGGACCGATCGGGGCTGAGTTTCGGCGCGCTCGCGCAGCGAGTCCACGTCGGGACCTCGACCCTGCACCGGTACTGCTCCGGCGAGGCCGTCCCCGCCGAGTTCGCGGTGATCGACCGCTTCGGCCGGGTCTGCGGGGCCTCCCGCGAGGAGATGCTCGCCCTCCATCGCGCCTGGCTGATCGCCGACGCCGCCCGGACCCGGGGGGCCGAGCCGGCGCCCGAACCGGAGGCGCCGGTCGAACCCCCGGCCGCGCCGCCGGCGGCGCCGGAGCCCCCGGCGGGTCGGTCGCCCCGCCGGCTGATCGCGGTGGCGCTGGCGGCGGCGGTCCTCGTCGCCGGCGCGGGGGTGGCTCTCGCGGTGGCGCTCGGGGGGGACGACGATCCCGGATCGGTCGAGAGCTCCCCGGTCTCGTCGTCGGCGGAGGGCGTCTTGTCGGCGACCGTCCGCAGCGACGTCTGGGAGGCGGGGTGCGACCACAGCTACCTGATCGATCGGCCGCCCGCCCAGGTGCCGGAGCCGCCGGTCGAGGCGGATGCCGCCGCCTGGGCGCAGCCGTTGGGGGCGGTCGACGCCGGCCGGACGATCGTCGAGGTGACCTTGGCCGGGCCGGGGGACGTGCCGGTCGTCCTGCAGGGGCTCACGGTGCGGGTGGACGAGCGGCGGGATCCGCTGCGGTGGAACGTCTACGCGATGTCGCTCGGCTGCGGCGGGGCGCTGACGCCGGCGTCCTTCGCCGTCGACCTCGACCAGCCCCGCCCGGTGGCGCGCCCCCGCTCCGGCGGGAACGGGGAGGAGCGCCTGCCCGCTGTGACGTTCCCGCTGCGCGTGTCGCGGACGGACCCGGTCGTGCTGCGGGTCGTCGCGACGACCACCGGGTGCGACTGCGACTGGCACCTGGAGCTGCCGTGGGCGTCGGGCGGACGGTCCGGGATCCTGCGCATCGACTCCGACGGCCGGCCGTTCCGGACCAGCGGGACGACCTCCAAGCCTTACGGATTCCTCGACACCTGGGCACGCTGAGTTCCGTGCGATCGCACGGCTCCACCCCGGACGTCGGCCCCGGCCCGGCCCGAGCGACAATAGAGGCATGATTGTGAACGGGTTCACAAGAGTCGGGGCCGCCGTGCGGGCCCGGCTGCTCGTGACCCTGTTGCTCCTGACGTTGGGTCAGTTCACCCTCGCGACCGGGGCCGCGGCGCACACCGGCCTCGTCGGCTGCTCGCCCGGGTACGACGCGACCCTCGCCGCCGCGCCGAAGGACGTCCGGCTGACGTTCTCTGAGCCGGTGAGGTCGGAGTTCGTCGAGATGACGGTGCGGGTGGACGGGACGGCCGTGCCCGGGACCCGGCCGGTCGTGGCGGGTCCCGTCGTGCGGGTCGACACCTCGGCCGTCCCCGCCGACACGACGCCGCGGGAGTGGGAGGTCGCGTACCGCGTCGTCGCGTCCGACGGGCACCCGATCAACGGCACGCTCCGCTTCGCGACCGACCCGGCCGCGCCGGCCGCGACGGGCGAGGTCTCCGCGGCGTGCGCGGGATCCGGCGGCAACTCGGGCGTTGCGAAGGCGGCCGCGGTGACCGGCGGCATCCTGCTCGTGCTCGGCGTCGCGGTCGCCGTGATCCGGCGACGGGTGCTCGCGGCATGACGTCTTCGGCCACCACGACTCGTCCGGCACCGTCGCGTCGGCGCGCTGCCTACGGCGCGGCCCTGGTGCTCTGTGCGCCCGCGGTCGCGGTGATCGCGCTCGGCAGTACCGGCGGCATCGAGACGCCGGCCGGCGATCTCTCAGACCCCGGCGCGACCGTGCGGTGGGGATTGCCGATCGCACTCGCGTTCCGCGACGTCGCCGCCGCGCTGACGATCGGCGCACTGGCGCTCGCCGCCGTCGTGCTGCCCCCGCGGCCGGGTGGTGACCCCGACCGGCTCGAAGGGGCGCGCGCTCGCGCAGTGTTGCTCGGCGGTCTCGCCGCCGCGGCCTGGGCGGTGGTCGGCCTCGTCGTCCTCGTGCTCACCTACGCCGACCTGTCCGGCCTCTCGCCCTGGGACCCCGGGGCGGGTGGCGCGACGATCGAGTTCGTCCAGTCCTTCGACCTCGGCCGCGCCCACGCCGGCGGCATCGTCATCGCCGCGCTGGTCGCGATCGGCGCCTTGGCGGCGCAGCGAACGTGGGCCGCGGGAGTGCTGGCGGTGCTCGCGATCGCGGCCACCGTCCCGACCGCTCTGCTCGGCCACTCGGCCGGCGCCGAACTGCACGGCCCGGCCGTGGATCTGCAGTTCCTCCACCTCCTCGGCGGGGGAATCTGGGTCGGTGGCCTCGCCGCGCTCGTCGTGGTGCGGCGCGCGCTCGGGACCAACCTCGCGGCGATCCTCGCGCGCTACTCGGTGCTGGCGACCTGGTGCTACGCGCTGATCGTGCTCTCCGGCCTCGGGGCGCTGCTCGTGCGCCTCGACGGGGACATCGGCGCGACCTACGCCTCGCTGATCGTCCTGAAGGTCGGTCTCGTCGTCATCATCGGGCTGCTGGGGCGCACGCTGCGCGGCGTCCTGATCTCTCGGGCGGAGTCGGGGCAGCTGCCGGGCGTCTTCGTCCGCCTCGCGCTCACGGAACTGACGCTGATGGCGACGACGTTCGGCGTCGCGGTCGCGCTGTCGCGCACCTCGCCGACGCAGCCCTCGGCGACCGAGGGCGTGGCGCCGACGGTCGCGGAGGCGGTCCTCGGCTTCGCGCTGCCGGGTCCGCCCGAGGGGTCGGCGTGGCTGACGACGTGGCGGCTCGACGTGCTCTGGGCGGTGCTCGCCGTCGTCGCGAGCGGGTGGTACGTCCGCGCGATCGTCCGGCTCCGGCGCCGCGGTGACGCGTGGCCGATCTGGCGCGCGGTCGTCTGGGTCGCCGGCTGGGGGCTGTTGGTCTACGCGACGAGCGGGCCGCCCGGCGTCTACGGCCGGTTCCTGTTCAGCCTCCACATGCTGCAGCACATGACGATCGGCATGGTCGTCCCGCTGCTGCTCGTCCACGCGGCGCCGGTGACGTTGGCGCTGCGGACGCTCACCCCACGGTCGGACGGCAGCCGCGGGCCACGCGAGTGGGTGCTCGCGCTCACCCACAACCGGGTACTCGGGGTGCTCGCGTCACCGCTGGTGGCGGCCGTGAACTTCGCCGGCAGCCTCGTCGTCTTCTACTACTCGCCGCTGTTCGAGCTGGCGATGCGCACGCACCTCGGCCACATGCTGATGACGGTGCACTTCCTGATCGTCGGCTACGTGTTCTGCTGGCTGATCTGCGGCACCGACCCCGGCCCGGCGCGTCCGCCGCACATCTTCCGGCTCCTCCTGCTGCTGGTGACGTTCGCGTTCCACGCCTTCTTCGGCCTCGCGATGATGAGCGGGTCTGAGGTGCTCGCCGCCTCGTGGTTCAGCCAGTTCCCGCGGGAGTGGGGCGCCGGGTTGCTCGACGACCAGCAGAACGGCGGCGGGATCGCCTGGGCGCTCGGCGACATCCCGATCGCGTTCCTGATGTTGTCGATGGCGCGGTCCTGGCTGCGCGACGACCAGAACGCCGCCCGCCGCTACGACCGGCAGGCCGCGCGCGACGGCGGGGCCGAGCTCGAGGCCTACAACGAGATGCTCGAACGCCTCAACCGGGGCGGCCGGGGCTGACCGAAGTCCTGCACTAGGGTCCTTGTTGCAAGCTATTCGCAATAAGGAGGGCTCATGGCTGCGTACACCCTTCCCGACCTCGCTTACGACTACGGCGCCCTGGAGCCGGCGATCACGGGCGAGATCCTGGAGCTGCACCATTCCAAGCACCACGCGACCTACGTCAAGGGCGCGAACGACACGATCGATGCGATTGCCGAGCTGCGCGAGAAGGAGATCATTCCGCCGGCCGCCCTGGTCGGACTGGAGAAGACACTCGCCTTCAATCTGTCCGGCCACATCCTGCACGAGATCTTCTGGACCAATCTGACGCCCGGCGGTGGGGGCGAGCCCGACGGTGAGCTGGCGGCGGCGATCGACGACGAGTTCGGTTCGTTCGCCGCGTTTGCGAAGCAGCTGCAGACCGCCACCGTCAGCGTCCAGGGATCCGGGTGGGGCGTACTCGGTTGGGAGCCCGTGGGCCAGCGCCTCGTCGTGCAGCAGGTTTACGACCACCACGGCAACGTCGGCATCGGTTCCACGCCGCTGCTCGTGTTCGACGCGTGGGAGCACGCGTACTACCTGCAGTACAAGAACGTTCGCCCCGACTACGTCACCAAGCTCTGGGACATCGTCAACTGGGCCAACGTCGCCGAGCGATTCTCCGCTGCGCGGAAGGGCTGACGTGCCGTCACCGACCCTCGCTGAGGACGTTCAACTCGCCGCCGGGGTGATCGCCGCGCGTTCGCGCGGCGATCTCGGCGGCGCCGAGCAGCTGCTCGGGGCGTTCGACTCCGACGCAGCGCGGGCGCGGGCCTTCTGGATGCTGGCGGAGCTGGCGCTCGGGCTGGTCCGCACGCAGACCGGTCAGACCATGGACGAACTGGTGCGCGAACTCGCCCTCATCGTGGAGGTGTCCGAGGATCGCGGGGGGAGCCGGTAGCGCCGGAGAGCGTGGGATCGACCGGCGCCGGCGCCCCGCAGAGTTTCCCCTCCCGCATCCGCAGAACCCGGTCGGCGTAGGAGCGCAGCCGCGGTTCGTCATGGCTGACGACGAGCACGCCCACGCCACGGTCGGCCGCAGAACGCAGGTACGCGGCGACCGTCGCGGCGGCCTCGACGTCCAGGCTCGCGGTCGGTTCGTCGGCGACCACGAGGGCGGGCTCCGCGATCAGCGCGCGGACGACGGCGACCCGCTGGCACTGGCCGACCGACAGCGAACCCGGGAGGCGGTCGACGTCCAGCCCGTCGAGCCCCACGGCGGCGAGCTCCGCCCGGGCTCGGTCCCGTCGCTGGGTGCGGGAGAGCCGGGCGCCGCGCAGCACGAGCGGTTCCGTGACGCTGCGCCAGATCGACCAGCGCGCATCGAGACTGCTGACCGGGTTCTGGAAGACCGGCATGACGTAGCCGGGCCGGGGCGTCTGCGGTGCGCGCGATCGGCCCCAGACGGGGGTGTCCCCGAGGAGCACCGTTCCCGCGTCGGGTCGCTCCATCCCGGCGACGATGCGCAGCAGGGTCGACTTGCCGGACCCGGAAGCTCCGACGATGCCCACCACCTCGCCCGCCCGGACCCGCAGACAGACGCCGTCGACGGCGGTCGTCGTCGCGGGCCCGACGCGGTAGCTCCGTCGCGCCTGGTGGACGCGCGCCACCGCCGGGGCGTCGGGCCGTGCGGGCAGTGGTGACAGCGGCCGTGGGCGCGCGGCGCGGACGAGCGCCCGCGTGACGTTGTGGACCGGCGAGCACAGCAGCGTGTGGGAGAGGTTCTCCTCCACGATCTGACCGTCACTCAGGACGACGATGTGGTCGGTGTGCCGTGCCACCAGGGCGAGGTCGTGGCTCACCAGGAGCAGAGCCGACGAGGTTCGCACCAGCAATTCGAGCGCGTCGTCGGCGAGGTCGGCGTCGAGCGCGCTGGTCGGTTCGTCGGCGAGGGTGAGCAGTGGCCCGTGCGCCGTGGCGGCGACCGTGGTGGCCCGCTGGAGCATCCCGCCCGACCACTGGTACGGGCGCTGACCGGCGCGGACCTGGGGCGCGGGGATCCCGACCCGCGCCAGCGCGTCGACGATCGCCCCGGGCGGTGGACGCCGCCCGTGAGCGGTCCACGCCTCGCCGACGTGGTGGCGCACCGAGCGCAGCGGGTCGCACGCGGCGAACGGGTCCTGGGCGACGTAGCCGATCACCGGTCCGAGCAGGGCGCGTCGTTCCCGTGTGGAGAGAGCGAGGACGTCCCGGCCACCGACCAGGATGCGGCCGGTGACCTCCGCGGCCGGGGGCAGCAGACCGAGGACGGCCCGAAGCAACGTCGTCTTGCCGCAGCCGGAGGCGCCCACAACGCCGATTCGGGCCCCGGCCGGGACGGTGAGTTCGACGCCGTCCAGCGCGAGATGGCCGTTGGAATGACGGACCGTCAGTGTCTCGACCTGCAGCGCCGGGGACGTCATGTCCGGTTCCCGGGGTCGACGGCGTCGCGGAGGGCGTCCGCGATCAGGGTCGCGGCGAGGACGGTCAGCACGAGGCCCACGCCAGGCCCGAGGACCTGCCACTGGGCGGCGGCCAGGGTCTCGCGGCTCTCCGCGAGCATGTTGCCCCACTCCGCGGTCGGGGGCTGGGCGCCGAGCCCGAGGAAGGACAGGGCCGCGAGTTCCATGACGGTGTGCCCGATCCGCAGGGTGGCCGCGACGGCGACCAGCGCTGCGGTGCCGGGCAGGACGTGACCGAGCGCGATCCGCGTCGGCGTCGCCCCCGCCATCCGGGCGGCGAGGACGTCCGGGCGTGCGCGGGCACCCCCGGCGTAGGCCCGGGCGAGCTTCGCCAGGCCGGCCCAACCGGTGACCGACATGGCCAGCACCAAGTTGAGGAAGCCCGGCCCGAGAACGCCGACGATCGCGAGGGTCAGGACGGTACCGGGGAGGCCGAGCAGCACGTCGGTGACGCGGGTGAGCACCGCGTCCACGGCGCGCCCCCCGGTGGCGGCCAGGATCCCGACGACCAGACCGATCGCGGTGGCGATGACCGTGACCAGCAACGCGGCCCCGAGGGAGGTCTGCGCCCCGGCGACGGTGCGGGCGAGCAGGTCACGTCCCGCCCGGTCGGTGCCGAGCCAGTGCTCCCAGCTGGGGCCGGCGAGTTGGTTGCGGTAGTCCGGGGCGTCGGGGTCGCTCGTGAGGAACGGGCCGAGCAGGGCGAGCAACGCCAGCAGTCCGGCGAGCACGAGGCCGACCCGGGCACCGCGGTGCCCGAACAGCGCGCTCACGTCGCCTCCTGCCGCAGCCGGGGATCGAGCCAGGCGTTGACCAGGTCGACGAGCAGGCTGGTGAGGACGAACAACCCGATCGCCAGCAGGGCGAACCCGGTGACCACCGGCATGTCCCGCGCCTCGACGGCCTGCACCGTGTAGCGCCCGATGCCGGGCCAGGTGAAGACGCTCTCCACCACCGGGGCGCCGGCCAGCAGGAAGGCGCTCTCCATCCCGATCAAGGTGAGGTAGGCCGGCAGGGCGTTGGGGAGCTGGTGCACGAACAGCCGGCGCGCCGGGCCGGCGCCGCGCGCCTGCGCCACCCGCAGGTACGGCGCCGACCCGGCTTCGAGCAGACCCGCCCGCAGGATGCGTGACCACGCCGCGATCGACCCGAGGGCGAGCGTCAGCGCCGGCAGTCCCACCGTGCCCCAGGTCCCGTCGGCGATCACGCGACCGAAGCCGAGCTCGACGACCAGCACGTCGAGCAGCAGGATGCCGAACACGAAGCTCGGGACCACCAGGCACACCAGGGTCACCGAACGGGACGCGAGATCCGGGAGTCGGCCTGGCCAGGCCGCGGCCAGCAGGCCGAGGGCGATACTCCCGAGGACGGCGAGAGCGAGCGCACTGACGGTGAGAATCGCCGTCGCCTCCATGCGGCCGGCGAACTCGTCGGTCACCGGCCGACCCGTCTGCCAGGACGTGCCGAGGTCGCCGGTCAGCAGGCCGTGCAGGAAGTCCCGGAGCCGGACGAAGAACGGGTCGTCGAGCCCGAGTTCCGCGCGCATCGCTGCGACTGCCTCGGGCGCCACGTCCTGCTGTCCCCGGGCGGTCAGGATCCGCAGCGCCGGATCGCCCGGGGTCACCTGGAGCAGGACGAAGACGACGAGCGCCCCGCCGAGCAGGGTGACGCCGGCCTGCCCGAGCCGGTGCAGCACGGTGCGGACCACGGCGGCCCCCCGGCTACGGCGCGGTCCGGGCCGTCACCCAGAGGTTCGCGACGGGCAGCGGGTAGTTCCGCCACTTCGCGTTCGTGACGACCATGCCCTTGCGGCGGACGGTCGCCGCCCAGAGGCCCTCGTCGGCGATGATCTGCTGCGCCCGGCGGAGCAGCTCGGTTCGTTTCGTGGCGTCGAACTCGCGGCCGAGTTCGGAGATCACCGCGTCGAGCGCGGGACTGTCGACCTTCGAATAGTTCTCGGGGGAGTCGCTGTGCAGCGACTGGCGGAGTCCGTCCACCGGGCTGAGGGTGAACGAGAGGATCGAGTCGCCGACGATGGCGACGTCCCAGTCCGAGCCCTTCCGGGCTTCGGTGATGTCCGGGACCTGCGAGACCTTGACCTCGAACCCGAGGTCCTTGAGCTGCGCCTGCAGGGCGACTCCGATCGTGTTGCTGTCGGGTTGCTGAGGGTACGTCAGAATCTCGAGTGTCAGTTTCTGGCCGTCCTTGGTGCGGGGGCCGGAGCCCGCGGCGGTCCAGCCGGCCTCGTCGAGCAGACGCTTCGCCTTGTCCAGGTCGGTGGCCTGCAGGTCGAGGACGTAGTCCGCGTCGGCGGTCATGCTGCTCGTCGCGACCTCGGCGAGGCCGTTCAGGACGTCCTCGGCGAGCGCGCGGTAGTCGATCGCCGCCAGGAGGGCCTGCCGTACGGTCGGGTCGTCGTACGGGGCGCGTGCGTTGTTGATCTGCAGCGCGAAGGTCGTGCCGTTCGGCGGCCCGGCGACGAAGAAGGCATCGCTGCGGCCCTGCAGATTCCGCTGCATCGTCGTCGGCATGTAGAGCGCGATGTCGGCCTCCCCGGCCTGCACCGCCTGCACCCGCGCCGTCGCCTCGGGGACGAACTTGATCGTGAGGTGCGACAGGCCCGGCGTCCCGTCCCAGTACCCGGGCATCGGCTCGAGCTCGGCGCGTTCCGAGGTCAGCGACTTCATGGCGTACGGACCGGTGTAGAGGCCGGCGTCCAACAGGTCTTCGACCGGTTTGCCGGCCTCCTGGTGCTGCGCGTAGGCGTCCACGTCGAACACCGGCACGTTCGCCTCGTCGGCGAGGATGTTCGCCATCCCGGGCACCGGTTGGGTCGTCGTCAGCGTCACCTCGAGCGGCCCGGTGACCTCGGCGTCGTCCAGGTTCACCGCGGCGGCGAAGCCGGCGTTCTCCTCGTCGCAGAACTCGATCAGCTCGGCGAGCGACTCGGCGTCGAGGGTCTTTCCGTTCTCGAACTTCACGCCCTCACGCAGCGTCAGCTTCCACGTCGTCTCGTCGACGTTGGTCAGGCTCTGCAGCACCCAGGGCGACGGGACACCGTTCGGCTCCGGACGCATCAACAGTTCGACGTAGCCGAACTCCGGACCCCAGAACGCGTTCTCCAGTGGGTCGAGGTTGTCGATCCGGAAACTGGTCGCGATGGTCAGCGGTCCCGGGCCGGCGGCCGCGGTGGGGCCGGTGTCGCGGGCGACAAGCCCGTCATCGGCCTCGGCCGCGCAGGCGGCAAGGCTGAACGCGAGGGCGGCGGCGACCACGAGGGCGCGGGCGCGGGGAAACGGGCGCTGCCGAAATCGGCGGACGGCAACCATGCCGGGATCTCCATCCTGGGGTGTCCTCGCCCCTCGGATTCGGATCCGCGACGGGTCAGTCTCCTGACTCCCGGATCGACGCTCACCCCGGCCTTCCCGTCCCAGGTGGGACCGTGGCCGTGCGTGGGGTTCGCTCCCCGGTCACAGTGGCGGGACCGTGCCGGATTCGCACCGGCTTCCTGGTTCCCGTCGCGGAAGTGACGGTGCTCAGCCAACCAGATGAGAGGCCGTTCCGGGAATGATCACGGGCCGGACGTGACGGAGCCCACGCCGGCGGGGCGGTGGCCGCGTTCCCCGGCGATCGGCTTCTTCTTCGGCGCGCGGTCCTTGCCCGCGGCGTTGCCCGACTTCTTCTCCGCCACCTGACCAGGCCCGCGGTCGGCGGGCTGACCGCCCGCCTTCTCCGCGGGAGCCTTCCCGTTGTCGGTCCTGCGCTCGCGAGCCTCGGTGCCCTTTTCTGACGGACCCTGACGATCCTTCGCGGCGTCGGACTTCGCCCGGCCGGGCGGGGTCTTCCCGTTCGGGCTCGTGGTCTCCGCGTCGAGGGCGGTGCAGAAAGCGGTGACGTCCCCGGCCGGGGAGGTCTCGACGAGGCGGGAGAACGCGGGATTGCCGGCGGCGCGCTCGTTGGTCCACGCGCCGGCGGTGAACGCCTGGCACAGACCGGAGTAGGACGCCTCGGCGGTGCGGCCGGCGTCGGCGTCGGCGCGGTCCGCCGCGGCAGCGGTCTTCGCGGCGTCGCGGACGGCCTCGGCGTCCGCGCGGGGCGGGTCCGGCTGCTTGACGGTCGTCTTCCTGTCGGTCAGCGGGGTCGGGAGCACGCCGGTGGACGCGGCGATCGCGGCGCCGCCCACCGAGGTGACGGCTAGGGCGACGGCGGCGGTCTTGAGGGTGAAGAGGCCGGTGAGCGCCGCGAGGACCTTGGCGCGCCGCGCGGTCGCGCCGGCGGCGGCCGGGCCCGGCTGCGCGGCCAGGAAGGCAGCGACCGCGACGTCCTCCCCGGGCAGTTTTCCGGCGGTGGCCGGGCCGGCGGCCGTGGCGAGCAGAGCCAGCAGCGCGTCCGCCTCGGCGACGGTCGCGTCCGGCGCGAGGGCGAGGATCTCCTCGCGCTCGCCGCTCGTGCGGTCCTGGCTCGTCATCACATGTCCTTCAGCGCACTCGACTGCGCGGATGTCACACCGTCAGGGTCACTGTCCGGCTTCGTGAGCCGTTTGGCCAGGTTCTTCAGCCCGCGGTGCGCCGCGGTGCGGACCGCGCCGGCCTTCTTGCCGAGGACCTCGGCAGCGGCCTCCGCGTCGAGCCCGACGATGACGCGGAGCATCACGGCCTCGGCCTGGTCGCGGGGGAGCGTCGCGATCAGCGCGAGCGCGGCGTCGCCGTCGACGAGCGCGATGGCGGCGTCGGCGGTGTCGTCGGGGGAGGACATCTGCTCGAGGATCTCGACCGGTTCGTCCGCCGCGACCGGGCGCGCCTTCTTCCGGCGGACCAGGTCCATCGCCCGGTTGCGGGCGATGGTGGCGCACCAGCCGCGAAAGCCGTCGGCGGTGCCGCTGAACGTCGCCAGGTCGCGGGCGATCTGGAGCCAGGCCTCGGACGCGACGTCCTCCGCCTCGTCGCCGACGAGCACGCGCAGGTATCGCAGCAGGCCCGGGTGGACCGTGCGGTAGACCTCGCGGAAGCCCTCCTCGTCACCGCGCTGGGCGCGGGCGAGAACGACGGCGAGATCGTCGTTCGTCACGTCCCGAAGGTCCCAACGCTCGGCGGCCAGGTCCACGCTCCGACGTCCGACGGACGCCGACGGTTCCGTTCCTGTCGCTCACATTACGGACTCGGCGGGGCATTGCCGACCCCGGCGGTCACTGTCGCGAACTGATCCCGCGCAGGGTGTGACACAACCGCGGACCGGTGCGCTGTATCGGGTGACGTCGCAATCCCCACCGCCCGGGGAGCGCACCCACCCTTCCCGTCAGGAGCTCCCGATGTACCGCACCCGTCTGGCTGCCGCCGCTGTTCTCACCCTGGGCCTGCTCGCCCCCGTCGCCGGCGCCTCCTCGGTCGCCGCCGCCCCGAAGGTCAAGGCCTGCGGCGAGGCCGCGCAGGTCAAGGACCACAAGGTCAACCGCGCCAACGCCAAGGCGAAGGACGCGAAGGCCAAGGGCAAGAAGCAGGGCCACAGCAAGCCCACCTTCGTCCACAACGGCAAGGTGACCGCCGTCGACGCCGAGGCGGCGACGCTGACGTTCGTCGTCCGCGGCGGCCAGGTGAAGGCGCTGCGCGGCTGCACGCTGACCGTCGTCGTCACCCCGACCACGAAGATCAACCTGAACAAGAGCGCGACGACGCTCGTCGAGCTCGAGGCCGGCGACCAGGTCAACGTCAAGGGCACCACGAGCCGCGACGCGACCGGTGACGTCACCTACACCGCGACCCGCGTCTCTGCGGCCGCGAAGCCGGCCAAGCCCGCCAAGCCCGCGAAGTCGAACAAGAGCTGACACACCCTCAGATCAACGGAGCGGTCGCGCATTCCTCCAGGTGCGTGGCCGCTCCGTTCTGATCTCTGCAGACGTCAGCTCGCGTGCTTCGACGCGGGCGCGGCGTCGCCGACCGGCGCGGTGACGGTCATGATCCGTTCCAGCTCGTCGCGGTCGGCCGCGCTCAGCCGGCCCCAGTGGGGTTCGTAGCAGGCGACCTCGCGCAGCGTGCCGGTCGATTGGCCGCGATCGAGCAGTTCGATCATGTCCGCGTCGATCAGCGCGGGGTGGTGCACCCCGCAGGCCTCGGCAAGCTTGAGTACGTCACGTCGCAGCGTCTTCACGTAGTTCGCGAGGCGGACCGACTTGAGCGTCGGATCGAGTCCGCGCGTCAGCCACCGGTTCTGGGTGGCGACCCCGGTGGGGCAGCGGTCGGTGTGGCACTTCTGTGCCTGGATGCACCCGACGGCCAGCATCGCCTCGCGTCCGACGTTGACGAGGTCGGCGCCGAGCGCGAAGGCCGTGACCGCGGCGTCGGGCAGGCCGAGCTTGCCGGCGCCGACGAAGACGATCCGGTCCGTCAGGTCGCGACGGGCGAAGGCGGAGTACGCGCGGGTGAACCCGAGTCGGAACGGCAACGAGACGTGGTCGGAGAACGCGAGCGGCGCGGCGCCGGTGCCGCCTTCCCCGCCGTCGATCGTGATGAAGTCGACCCCGCGGGTGCCGGGGACCATGAGCTCGGCGAGTTCGTTCCAGAAGTGGTCCTGGCCGACCGCGGACTTGATGCCGACGGGCAGTCCGGTCTCGGTGGCGACCATCTCGACCCAGTCGAGCAGGGAGTCCGCGTCGGAGAACTCCGCGTGCCGTGACGGGCTCACGCAGTCCTGCCCGACCGGGATCCCGCGCACCCGGGCGATCTCCTCGCTCACCTTGGCGGCCGGGAGCAGGCCGCCGAGGCCCGGCTTCGCGCCCTGGCTGAGCTTGATCTCGATCGCGCGCACCGGGGCCGAGGCGACGACGTCCTTGAGCCGGGCCAGGTCGAACCGGCCGCGCTCGTCGCGACACCCGAAGTAGCCGGTGCCGATCTGGAAGATCAGTTCGCCCCCGTGGCGGTGGTGGTCGGACAGGCCGCCCTCGCCGGTGTTCTGCAGGCAGTCGGCCAACGCGGCCCCACGGTTGAGCGCCTCGACCGCGGGACCGGACAGCGAGCCGAAGCTCATCGCGGAGATGTTGAAGACCGAGTCGGGACGGAAGGCGCCGGCGCGGCCGCGGGCGGCGCCGAGCACCTTGCCGCAGGGGACCCACGCCTCGTGGGCCGCGGTCGGCTCGGAGGGCGGGGTGAGGCGGCCGAGCGTCGCGTGCTTGAGCACCGGGTAGCCCTCGGTGTACTCGATGTCGTTGTCGGTCCCGAAGCCGAAGTAGTTGTTCTCCAGCTTGGCCGAGGCGTAGACCCAGCGACGTTGGTCCCGCGTGAACGGGCGCTCCTCGGAGTTGCCCGCGACGATGTACTGCCGCAGCTCGGGTCCGAGCGCCTCCAGCAGGTAGCGGGCGTGGCCGAGCACCGGGTAGTTCCGCAGGAGGGCGTGCCGACGCTGCGTCAGGTCGCGCGCGGCCAGGGCGGCGACGGGCAGGGCGGCTCCGAGCAACTTCTTTCCAGGCACGTCGAAGACGTACCCACTCCGCGGCCGTCTACCGCTCGGCGGCGTCCTCCCGTCGCGGTGTGTGCGCGTCGAGATCCCGACGCGCCATGGCCGCGAGCACGGGCAGGGACACGGCGCCGTTCGCGCTCAGCCGCAGGACGACCTCGTTCACGGTCTCGGCGGGCAGGCGATCGGCGTATTCGCGTTGCAGTTCGTCCCGGACCTCCAGGACGGATGTCGGCGAACGCGTCATGCGGGCGCCGTCCCACGGCTCGATCGCCGTCGGGCGGAGGGGTAGGTCAGACGTGGGGACACGGCGTCGACGTCGAACACGCGCCAGAGGCCGGTGCGGTGCAGCTGGTCGAGCGCGCGACGGCTGGGGAAGCGGATCGCGACGGCGCCGCCCCGCGCGCGGCAGGCGCGGTGCGCGGTCAGCAGGGCGCCGATGACGGGGGAGGGGAGCTCGTCCAGGCAGGAGGCGTCGACCACGATGGTGCGGACGCCGGCGAGGACCAGCTCGTGCAGCTCGAACCGCAGGTCGGGCATGCCGTCGGGCTCGACGTCGGGGTGCAGCAGAACGACGGCGACGTCGTCGTCACCGGTCCAGTCGGTCGCGGCGTCTGCGTGGATCACGTCCCCTCGGCGGCTCACCTCTTCAGCGTGCCGGGGTCCTGTTGCGACCTTCCGACTGCGAACTTTGTGATCGTGTGACGATCGGGTTGTCGGGGCGTGCTGAAGGAGGCCGCTCTGGGTGCCTCTGCCACGATGGGCCCCATGCCGACGCGATTGCTCATCGTGGAGGACGACGACCGTATCCGTGCCGCGATGCGCCTCGGTCTCGAGGACGAGGGTTACGAGATCATCGAGGCGGATCGCGCCGAGACGGCGTTGAGCCAGATGCACGCCCGCACGCCGGACGTGATGATCGTCGACCTCATGCTGGGCGCGGTCGACGGGTTCACCTGCATCCGCGAGGTGCGCAAGTTCAGCGACGTCCCGATCATCGTCGTCAGTGCGCGCGCGGACACTCACGACATCGTGGCGGGCCTGGAGGCCGGCGCGGACGACTACGTCACGAAGCCGTTCCAGATCAAGGAGATCAGCGCGCGACTGCGCGCGCTGCGGCGGCGCGCGACCAGCGCGGTGATGCAGCCGGAGGAGGCGAACCCGACGGACGTCGTCCTCGACTCGGGCCGGGACCTCGTGCTCTCGACCGCGGCGGGGATGGTGCGGCTCGGCGGGCAGCAGGTCTCGCTGACGCTGACCGAGTTCCAGCTGCTCAGCGAGCTGGCGGCGAACCCGGGCATCGTGCTCAGCCGCACGACGCTGCTCGAACGCGTGTGGGATCAGGGCTTCTTCGGCGACGAGCGGCTCGTGGACGCGCACGTGCGTCGGCTGCGGACCAAGGTCGAACGGGATCCGGCCAACCCCGAGCTCGTCGTGACGGTCCGCGGGATGGGTTACCGACTCGACCGGCGATGAGGAAGCTCCTGGTGCGGCGGCCCCGCGGACTCCGTGGCCGGATCGCCCTCACGTTCGGCGCTGGCGCGCTCCTCATCGCCGGGACGCTGGCGGGCTCCACGTTCTTCTTCTCGCGCGCTTACCTGTACGACCAGCGGGAGCGCACGGTCGTCCGGCAGGCCGCGCTCGACGCGGTGTTCGTCGCCGACCAGCTCGACAGCGCGGACGCGAACATCCCCGCGATCCTGTCCGCCGCGGGCGCTCCGGAGTCGGGCACGGTCGTGGTGGAGCGCGACGGGGAGTGGTACTCCTCCTCGCTCGGCGTGGGGCGCGAGGTCATCCCGCCCGCCCTGGCGGAGCGGGTGAACTCCGGCCGCGCGGCGCGGACCACCGTCACCCGGGACGGGGTCCCGACCGTCGTGGTCGGCATCCCGCTGACCCGGCCGGGGGCCACCTTCTACCGCGTCGTCCCGCTGCGGGAGCTGCACGAGACGATCCGCACGCTGCAGGCCGTGCTGGCGACCGGTGCCGCCGTCGCCGGCGTCAGTGGGATCGCGCTCGGGATCTGGGCCAGCCGGCGCGTGGTGCAGCCGCTGAACCTGGTGGCGGCGACCGCGGCGGAGGTGGCGGGCGGCCTGCTGGACACGCGGTTGCCGCCGACCGACGACCCGGATCTCGCGACCATCGTCGGCTCGTTCAACGCGATGGTGGACACCCTGCGGCGCCGCATCGAGCGGGACAGCCGGTTCGCGGCGGACGTCGCGCACGAGCTGCGGTCGCCGCTCACGACGTTGGTCGCCGCCGTCGATGTGATGCAGCGTCGGCGCGACGAACTGCCTGACCGTTCGCGGGAGGCGCTGGACCTCGTGCACGCCGAGCTCGACCGCTTCCTGCAGCTGGTCGACAGTCTGCTCACGCTCGCGCGCGCCGAGGCCGGGCTCGAGCGCGACCGGTTGGAAGCGGTCTCGATGACGGAGCTGGCGGCGCAGGTGGCCGACCGCGCCGGGGCAGGCGCCCACATCGTGTCGGCCGTCGATCCTGGTCTGGTCCTCGGCGACAAGGCGTTGCTCGAGCGTGCGTTGTTCAACCTCGTCAACAACGCCGAGCGCCACGGCGGCGGGGTGAGCGCGGTGCGGGTCGAGCGGCGGGACGACCAGGTGGCCGTGCTGGTCGACGACGAGGGGCCGGGCGTCCCGGTCACTGAGCGCGAGCGCATCTTCGAGCGGTTCGCGACCAACCGTGCGGCGCGCGGATCGTCGTCCGGTACCGGTCTCGGGCTGGCGCTGGTCGCGCAGACCGTCACCGCGCACGAGGGGATGGTCTGGTGCACCGCCAACCCGTCCGGCGGCGCGCGCTTCGTCGTGCGGATGCCCGCGCTTCCAGAGGACGAGCTGTGAGGGGGTGGGCGGCCGCGGTTGCGTCGGTCCTGATGCTGACGGGGTGTGGTCTGGGGCCGTCGGGCGGCGTCAAGGACATCGACCCGCTCAGCCTGCCGCCGCGTCTGCTGGCGGACGCCCCGCCAACCGCCGTGCCCTCGAGGGACCCGGACAGCTCGGGTGCCGCCGTGTACTTCCTGCGGGACACCACGCTGCGGCCGGCGGTGCGGACCCTGACGGCGCGGACAGGGGTGCCGGCGCTCCAGGAGCTGCTCAACAGTCTCGCGGCCGGTCCCGATGGGACCGACCGACAGCGCGGGGTGAGCACCGCGCTGCCTCCGACCACCCGGCTGACGGTGACCGGGCTGGAGGGGGACCTCGCGACGGTGGACCTGAGCTTCGGTCAGGTGCCGCCCGACCAGACCACGGCGATCGCCCAGATCGTGCTGACGGCGACCTCGCTGCCCGAGGTGAACCGCCTCCTGCTGACGATCGAGGGCGCGCCGCTGCAGGCACCGCTGGCCAACGGGGCGCAGACCGACCGTCCGCTGACCCGCTCCGACTACGTGCGGATGCTGCGTCCGAGCTGACGAACATTGCGGTTGTGTGCGCGTCGGACTGCGGCTTGGTTGCGCTCCCGCGCCGGGTCTTCTGAGGAGTCGCCGACCAGGCTTACGTTGGGTCCGCGATGTTCCACCGGTTGCGCTTGACGTGTGCGACGGCCACCTGCGCCGTGCTGGTCGCGGCGGTCCCGGCCGGCGCCGCTCCGGCGCGGGAAACCGCGCGCATTCCGATGATCAGCGTGACGATCGCGGAGGACCGCACCGAGATCTCCGGCGGTCTCACCCAGGTCGCCGGGCCGCTCCGGTTGCGCGTGCTGGCCGAGGACGAGGACCACCTGCTCTCGCTGTTCCGGCTCAAGCCCGGTTACACCGTCAAGCAGTTGCGCCGCGACACCCGCGCGCTGACGCGGCTGTACTACGACGGCGGCCAGGACAACGCGGCGGCCGTCAAGCGAATGCAGCGCAACGTCATCACCTACGGCGGCGCGAACCCGAGTCTCGGGGCCATCGCGACGGCAACGGTGAATTTGACGCCGGGGCAGTACTACCTCTCGGACAACGTCGGTCCGCCCGGGGGTCGGCTCTACAAGCTCAAGATCGTGCCGGGCCGGAACACCGCGGCGATGCCGACGGGTACGCCGGTGATCACGATGAACGACAAGAACCGGTACCAGGGTGCGAGCAAGCTCAAGGCGACCGGCACCGTGCTGATCCGCAACCGGGTCTCGAAGGGCCACCGGTGGCTGCAGGTGGCCTTTCTGCAGGTGAAGCAGGGCACCACTCCGGAGCAGGTCTCCTCCCTCTTCCGCGGCACCGGTGACGGCGCGTTCGTGCTCTCCGGCTACGTCGGCGGCGACACCCTGTCGCCGGGCCGGGAGCAGTTCCTGACCTACTCCGTCGAGCCGGGCACCTACGCGCTGATCTGCTTCTTCCCGAACCCCGACAACCCCGGGTCGACCTACGTCGCGGACGGCATGGTCCGCATCGTCACCCTCGACAACAACAGCACCGCGCTGGACTGATCGACGACTGAGCACCCGCCTTCGCACAGCAACCGGCCGGCTGAGCACTACCCTCGGACCGGCGCAAAGCACACGGGGCGGTAGCTCAGCTGGTTAGAGCAGGGGACTCATAATCCCTGGGTCATGGGTTCGAGTCCCATCCGCCCCACCAGGTCAGAGGGGTGCGGCCTCGGGCCAGCGGAGGCGCAAGCGGGCCGGAGTGGATCGAGCATCTCCCGACCGGGCCCTTCGGGTGCGGGCACACGCGGGCCTGGATCTGCTGTCCGCGTGCGGGCTTCGTCGGCCGTGCGATTGGCGCGACTCCGGGCGTACCGCGAGCTATGTCGGCTGCGTGTCGAGAGTCGTCATTTCTTGCGTCCGCGCCGCGGCGGCTCGTGGGACGAGTAGACCGCCGGAAGCACGAAGTTGTGTGAGCGCCGCATGAGGAAGTCGAAGTCGCGGTGGGTCATGCGCACCATCGCGATCAACTCCTCGCCGAGCCACTGCAGGATCTCGTCCGTCTCCAAGTCGGTTCGGAGCTCGCCGGCGGCCTGGCCGTCTTTCACCACCTGGCCGAGGACGCGCTCGGTCCACTCCTGCACGGTCTCCGGGGTCGGTGACATCCCGAGCTCGACCAGGAGTTTGATCCGCTCACTCTCGACGGCGGTCAGCATGACGTGGTCGAACGTCACGCGGAGCTTCTCGCGGCTGCCGTGGGCCTGCTCCATCAGTCGGAAGCAGTCCGCTGCCAGGTCCTCGGCGGCGAGCAGGACCAGATGCAGCACGAGTTCGTGCCGGCTCGAGAAATGTCGGTACGCGGTCGCTCGCGACACCGAGGCGGCCGTCGCCACAGCCTCCATCGTGAGGTCGGCGCCGCCCCCCGAGTCCACGAGGAGTGCGGCGGCTCGTACCAGTCGGTCTCGAGACGTCTCGCGTGGACCCAGCGAGGGCATGATTCGCTCAGCCGCGGTGCCCATGAGCCTTCCCTGCCGCTCGAATCGCGCGGATGTCATCGGTTGACAGTAGCCGTCGTTTGTCGCAAAGTGAGACGCACAAGCTGATCCGTCTCACTCCTGACGAATCCCGGGGACGCATTCCATGACAGTAAGCCAGTTCGTCCCACGACCGGCTGATCCGGGCCGCTCCACCGCGGATGAGGACGTCGACGTCGTGATCGTCGGGGCTCGATGTGCGGGTGCGGCGGCGGCGGTCCCGCTGGCCCGGGCGGGCCGGAACGTCCTCGTCCTTGACCGGGTCAAGTTCCCGGCTGACACGCTGTCGAGCCACACGATGCTTCCGGTCGGCGTCTCGGAGCTGCTGCACATGGGCGCGCTACCGGGCATTCTCGCGCTCTCCCCGACGCGGTGCCGACGGCTCCGTGTCACCGTCGACGCCGAGACGCCGCGGGAGATGCGGATCGAGGAGACGTTCACGCCGATCGAGGGCATCGACTATGCGCTGTCCGTCCCCCGCGACCTGCACGACAAGGTGCTCGTGGACACGATGCGGGCCGCGGGCGCGCGGATCCGCGAGCGGGCCACGGTCGTCGGCCTGACGTGGCAAGCCGGGCGGGTCTCCGGCGTCCGGTACGTCGACGAGGACGGGCGCGAGCGTGTGGTCCGGTGTCGGCTGGTCATGGGGGCCGACGGGCGGCACAGCACAGTGGCCCGCCTTGTCGGCGCCGCCGAGCCCTATCGGAGTTCCGCGAACGGTCGGGCCGGTGTTGTGCGGTACCTCGACGACCAGCCGCCGGACCCGGACGAGGCCGACGTCGTTTGTCAGTGGCGGGACGGCGCGCACCTCGCATTCGGGTTCCCAGGCACGCCGATCGGGCGCTACACGCTCTTCTTCATGGGCAGCCCGGCCGAGGCCGCGATGGCGCGACGGGATCCGGACGCCTACTGGGCGATGAAGATGGAGCACCACCCGGGCGTGGCCCGTCGGCTCCGCCATGCGACCAACATGTCCGCGTTCCGTGGGACCGACCAGCTCGTCGCCTACTTCCGTCCGTGCAGTGGGCCGGGGTGGGTGCTCATTGGTGACTCCGGCCACTTCAAGGATCCGTCTCTCGGCCAGGGGATGCGTGACGCCATGTGGGCCGGGCGGCATGCCGCCACGGCCGCGATGCGGCACCTGGACGACCTCGACGAGCTCGACCTCGCGATGCGCCGGTTCGAGCACGATCGAGATCAGGAGTGCCTGCCCGCGTACTACTTCGGCAACGGTGAGGCGCTGCTGCGCCCGACGCCACGTCCGTTCAAGGCGTTCATCGAGAGTGCCCGCGACGATGTGGACCGGCCGTTCACGAGCGTCGGCCAGCGAATCAAGACCCCGCAGCAGTTGCTGCGGTCGCGGCTGGTGGTCGGGGGAGTGGCCCGAACGCTCCTGGTCGCCGACGACCGTCGCGGCTTCCTGCGCGAGATGGCCGGGGAGGGCCGGGTGCAGGCAGCGATCGTTCGTGCACTGATTCACTCCCGTACGCGCTTCCGCTCCACCATTCCCGCCGACGGGGCCGAGAACGACCTCGCCTCGGCTCCCGCGTCGGTCCCGCCCGCTGTCGTGGCCACGTCCGATGACGATGTGCCGCCGGCCGGCGACCGGCCGACTGTCGTGGCGCGCGAGGCCGAAGCGGTGGCGTCGTGACGCGGCTGCGGGTGGCCGCGGTCCAACCTGCCGTGATGGTCGGCGACGTCCTGGGCAACCTGGAACGTCTGGAACGGCTGATCCGCGACGCCCACCGGGAGCATCACCCCAGTCTCATCGTGCTCCCGGAAGCGATGACCTCATCGAACCTCTACCACCCGGCGTTGCGCAACGTCCCCCGCCCGGTGGACGGGCCGGCGTTTCAGATGCTCACCCGGTTGGCCCGCGAGCTTGAGTGCGCGATCTCCGGCGGTTCTCTGTCGGTGCGGGGTCGTGACGTCTACGGCACCTACGTCCTCGCCGAACCCGACGGCCGCGCGCACCTCCACGACAAGGACCAGCCCACCGCGACGGAGGCATTCGACTATCGGGGCGGTGACGACGACGGCGTCACCCAGTTCCACATGCTCGGGGACCTGCCGGTCGGGCTCGTCAGCGGCTGGGAGTGGGCCCGCACCCGGACCGCGCGGCGGTTCCAGGAGGGCCGGGTCCGCCTCGCGGTGGGTGGCATGTGCTGGCCGTACATGCCGACGAACTGGAGGGGCCCGCTGGCCCCGTGGATGCGGGCCGAGCAGGCGCGTGGCCACGAGCAGTGCCGCAACCTCCCCGGCTTGTTCGCTCAGATCGTCGGTGTCCCCACCGTGTACGCCTCGCTCGTCGGCGACTGCACGATGTACGTCCCGGGAGTCCCGGGCGTGCGCTGGCGAACCGTCATGTTCGGCGAGACGCAGATCTGCTCCGCCGACGGCACGGTGCTTGCCCGGCTCTCTCTCGCCGACGGCGAGAGCCACATCGGGGCCGATGTTGAGCTCGGCGAGCCGCGCCCGACTCGACCGCTCCCGTCGGACTACTGGGTCTACGACCTGCACCCGCTGATGCGGAGCGTCTTCCACGTCTTCAACAAGATCGGGTTCGCGCATTACACCGCGCGCAAGCTGCGCCGGCGCAACTTCCACTCCTGGCCCGCCGCCGACCTGCCGGACGAGCTCGGGCCGATGCCGACCGGCCAGGCGCACCACGCCACCAGCGGCCGGAGGTCGCCGGTCGCCCCCCTGAACCGGAACGAGCACCCGGACCGCGCCTTCTGGACGATGGTCGACGCCCGGGAGGAGGTCGCCGACGGAGTGGTATCTCTGACGCTCCGTCACCCACTCGGGAAGGAGTTGCCGGCCTGGCGTCCGGGCGCCCACGTCGACCTGCTGCTGCCGGGCGGGCTGGTGCGTCAGTACTCGCTGTGCGGTGACCCCGACGACCGGTCCTCGTACACCGTGGCCGTGCTGCGCGCGACGGACAGTCGTGGGGGATCCGAGTACGTGCACGAGGCGCTGCGGCCCGGCGTGGCGGTCCGCCTGCGCGGGCCACGGAACAATTTCGAGCTGGTCCCGGCGAAATCGTACCTCTTCGTCGCCGGCGGCATCGGCATAACCCCGATCGTCCCGATGCTCGCCCGGCTGGAGGCGCAGTGCGCGGATTGGTCGCTGATTTACGGCGGACGGCACCGCCGCTCGATGGCGTTCGCAGACGAACTGCGCGCCCGCTACGGCAACCGGGTCGAGCTGGTCCCGGAGGACGAGCGGGGTGTGCTCGACGTAGCGGCGATCGCGGGCAGTGTGTCCGAGAGCGATGCGGTGTACTGCTGCGGCCCGGAGATGCTGCTGCAGGCCATGGAGACCGCGCTGGGTGCCACCGCGCTGGAGCAGCTGCACGTCGAGCGCTTCACGGCTAGGCCTTCGACCGCGCCGCGAACCGCGTTCTCGGTGTCGCTCGCCCGCTCCGGTCTCGAGCTGGAAGTGCCCGCGCACCGTTCCCTGCTCGACGTCGTGGAGGACGCCGGTGTCGTCGTCGACTCGTCCTGTCGTGACGGCATCTGCGGCACATGCCGGGTCGGAGTCATCTCCGGGGAGCCGGACCACCGCGACTCCGTCCTCAGTCTGCAGGAGCGTGCGGCCGGGGATTGCCTCCTGATCTGTGTCTCGCGCGGTATTTCGAAATCGCTCGTCCTGGACCTGTAGCGCGAAGGGATTCGCTGATGGCAAAGCAAGAAGCGCCGGGAGTCTGGCAGCTGGCCGAGGGTCGGCTGACCATGCCGGTGCGTATCCGCCGGGCGTCCCTGCTGGGCGCCGCGTACCTGTGCTCCGCCGAGCGGGCCGCCGAGCTGCTGGTCGGGACGCGCCTGCGTCCGGTGTCCTTCCGCGGCCGCGCGGTGTCGACGGTGCTCGCCGTCGTCTATTCCGACGGTGACCTCGGCGTCTACGACGAGGTCGGCGTCGGCCTGCTGGTCCGGGGACCCGATCGCACTCTCGGGATGCACCAGGTCCACCTTCCGGTCAACGCCACGTTCACCATGGAGGCCGGCCGCGACATCTGGGGCCTGCCGAAATGGATGGCCGACATCGACATCGCGGTCGAGCGCCCGCTCGCGAAGGTCCGCGTGGCCGACGGCGGCGAGCACGCCCTGACGGTGAGCGTTCCGGTCCCGCGTTTCCCGGCTCCGGTCCCGTTCGCCGTCCCTATCCGGACCTGGGGGATCAACCCCAACGACGTCAACGGCGAACTGTTTCGCGCACCGATTCGAATCCGCCTGCGGGGGCTCCGGGTCGGAAGCGGTCGCGCCAATGTCCTGACGGGGACTCACTCCATGGGTCGCGCGGCGGCGGAACTGGGTGTCGGCTCGCGGCCGTTGATGGTCATGTATTCCCCGCACGTCTCGATCGTGCTCGGAGAGAGCAAGTCGTACGCCTGAGCCGAAGGCTCGTCGAGGTCAACCCAATCCGCTTTCGCAACTCCCCACGTTGAGGTGTCGATGAAAAGCTGGATCGCGCCGTCCTGTCGCCGGACCGGGCGTGCTGCCACAGCTCTGGCTCTCGTACTCGGTCTGGCCGCCTGTGGTGGTTCGCGGCTGAGCAGCGACGAGATCAGGGCCGCGAACCTGAGCTATCCCAGCAACGACGGCTCGCTCGGTACCGTCGCTCCCGCCGACCCGCTCGCCCCGGTGGCTGGAGGCGAGTCCGCGCAGGCTCCCGCACCGGCGGCGGCACCGGGAGCTCCCTCGTCCTCGGTCACCGGTTCCGTGAAGGCCGGTGGCGCGAACGGCGCGGCGGCCCCGGCACGTCCGTCGTCCGGACCGCCGACCGGGTCGTCGACCTCGAAGGTCCCGACAACGGGGACGGGCACCTCCACCAGGGCGGCGGTGCCGATCGTCGGCAGTAGCGGGTGCGCCAGGCAGCTCGAGCCGATCCGCATCGGCCAGAACGGCAGCTTCAGTGGCCTGGTCGGCAACTCCATCGGCGGCCTGCGGACAGGAGCGGCGTTGTGGGCGAAGGCAGTGAACGCCGCCGGGGGGATCGCGTGCCACCCGATCCAGCTCTTCCAGACTGACGACCAGTCGAACCCCACGAAGGCCGCGACCAACGTCAAGGACCTGATCCAGAACAAGAAGGTCGTGGCGCTCATCGGTCTCGGCAGTCCGATCGTCATCGCGTCTGTGCGGGCGGAGCTGGACAAGGCCGGGATCCCCGCGATCGGCGGCACTCAGGTCGAGCTGGACTGGGAGCAGGACCCGCTGCTGTACAACGTCGGCGGTTGGGGCTTCCCGAGCATGGCCGTGGTCGTCAAGCAGGCGGCCATCAACTCGGGCGGCAAGAAGTTCGGGCTGATGCACTGCGTTGAGGCGACGCTCTGCACGACGTTCAAGGACAAGTTCTCCGGCGCGAAGGGCTACGCCGCCCGGCTCGGCCTGGACTTCGCGTTCTCCCAGTCTTTCTCGCTCACCCAGAGCTCGTTCACCTCGGCGTGCCAGAACGCGAAGGCTGCGGGCGTCGACGTACTCTTCCCGGTCAGTGACGCATCCGCGTTCCAGCGCCTGGTTCGTGACTGTGCGGCCATCAACTACAAACCGGCGTACGTCTCCGGCAGCATCGCCCTGAGCGCGCCGGTTGCGGTCGATCCCAACGTCCGGTCCCACGGCGTCCTCGTCGGCGCCCCGGTCGCCCCCTTCGTCTCGAGCGGCGGGGCCGGGCTCGCGGCGTTCAACGCGGCGGCCAAGCAGTACCTCGGTCAGCAGCCGCTCGACCAGAACATCCTGATGGGCTGGGCGTCGGGTCAACTGCTGGCGAAGGCACTCGCGCAGGTCGGCGCGGAGGCCCGCGGGGGAGCGGTCACGACTGCCGTGATCCTCAAGGGCCTGAGCAAGGTGAAGGGCGAGACCCTTGACGGCCTGACGCCCCCGATGACCCTGGCGAGCAATTCCGCCCCGCTCGAGTGCGGCTACGTGCTCGCGATCGGCACCACGGGCTACGAGGCCCCGATCGGGAGGAAGGTCGTATGCCTGTGAGCTGTCGCCAGAACCGTCGCCGGGCGCAGCGCGCCGGTGCCGTCGTCGCCCTGGGCGCGCTGGCCGTGCCGGTCGTCGTCCTGAGCACTGACGTCGCCCGCGCCGACTCCATGCCCTCGTTCGACTCGGTCGCGAGCGCGTACGGCGTCCAGGTCACCGCGACGAACCAGGGCATTCCCCTCGGGCTCACGCTCGAGGGGTCCGGCCCGACCACGTCTGTCCGTCTCACCGACGTCGGGGTCTCGAGCGGCTTCGCTTCGTTCCCGTTCCCCGGAACGACCGTGGCCGGCCTGCCCGGCATCGCCGGTGCCCTGGTCGGGTTCCCGACGCCGGAGTACCCGCTGATCGCGGCCTCGGACCTGGGCAGTGAGCCGCAAGAGGTGAACTTCCCCGGTGTCTCGCTGAAGAGCACCAGCGGGGCCCACCAGGTCGACGCCTCTGCCGTCGTCGGGCAGCCCGCGGCCGGGGCCACATCGGTGTCGAACGTCGAACAGCGATCTGACGGCAGCGTGGTCTCCCGGGCGCGCTCTACCATCGACGCGCTCAACATCGGCGGCACCCTCACGTTGCGCGGGGTGGAGTCGCTGGCGACCGTCGAGGCCGACGGCACGACGGGCGAATTGCAACGACGCGCCTCGCTGTCGATCGCGCGGCTCTCCATCCCCGGCACGAACATCACGCTGCCGAAGACCACCCCCGAGTCGATTCCCCTGCCCAACCCCGTGCCGGGCCTGCCGCAGGCTCCGCCGGTCGCCCTGCCCCCGATCCCGGTGCCGTTCGGTGGGCAGACCGTGCCGGCGACCGACATCGGGTTCCGGGACGGCAACTTCTCGATCACGTTGCCGACCCCGGACGGCAAGGAGGAGGCATACACCCTGCCGGCGCAGGTCGTGATTGATGCGCTGAAACAGGCCGGACTGGCCGTCACGTTCCAGGCGGCGGAGGAGACCGCCACCGGGATCACCGCGCCCGTGCTGACGTTCGCCTACACGACCGCCGACATCCCGGCCAACCCCTCCGGGTTCACCGGGCCGGTCCCGATTACCTACCTGCTCGGCCGCTCCATCGCGAACGTCACACTCTCCCCCGTCTGGGCGTCGGACTCCGGCCTGACGGCCGGTGGGTCGGCGGCCCCGGGGACAGCCGGCGGGCACGACGCGCCACTCCTGCCGGGCACGGCCCCCGGCCCGGACCTCGCGGGGGTCCCGGGTGCGGTGCCGGTGGCCGGTCTCGGCAGTGGTGTCTCGCCGGCCACGGTCCCCGTGGTGGGCGATGTGTTGACACTGGCCGGCCTCACCCGCGGGGACGCCGGGCTCGCCTACGTGGCCCTCGTCGTCGTCGCGCTGGTCGGGGGCGGGGCCGCCCTGTCCCTTCGTCTGCTCCGAGTGAGGTCGCTGTGGTCATCCTGAAGTTTCTGCGCGTGCAGTGGGATCGGGCGGCGGCCGTCGCCGCGGCGCTCCTCGGTCTGGGGTTCCTCGTCGCCGGCTGGATCGGTGTCAGCGGGACCCCGTATCTGCCGGAGCAGATGCCCTATCTGGCCTCCGACGGTCTGCTCGGTCTTTACTTCGTCGCGCTCGCCGTGGCGATGTGGCTTTCCGCCGACCTCCGCGACGAATGGCGCCAGTTGCGCGCCCTCAACGCGAAGGTCGCCGACATCGAGGCGCGGCTGGCCGACCGGTCGGCTGAGAACGGGCACGTCGCTGCGGCGGTCAACCCGGCCTACGCCTCCTCCGCCCCGGATGGTCGACCGTGACGTCGAGCGTCACGCCGGGCCGCCCCGTCGTCGCGTCCCCGTGGTCCGACCGTGCGAACGCGGTCGTCGCGATCTGTTGGGTGCTCGGCCTCGGCGGGATCGCCGTGAGCTGGATGCAGGTGAGCAACGAGGCGCGGTTTGCCGACCAGCAGCCCTGGGTGGTGTTCGGCCTCGGGTGCGTCGTCGGCGCGGCGCTCGCCGGCGGGCTCTGGCTGGGGTTGGGCCTCAAGGCCGTCCGCGTCCTCGAGCGCACCACCGCCGACCGGCTCGTGCGCGTGCTTGAGGAGGTCGGGGACCGCCGTGCGGCGGCGTCTGGTGTGCGCCGGGTCGTCGGGGCCGAGCCGCACGTCGCGGTCGTCGGGCTGAATCGCGCCCACCGTCCCGACTGCCAGCTCGTCGTGGGCAAGGACGCGGTCGCGCTCGACCCGGCGCAGGTGCGTGAGGCCGCCACCTGCGGGGTGTGCGCGTGAACGACTACATCCCTTACGTCATCGTCGGGATCACGACCGGCTCGCTCTACGGGCTGGCCGCCATGGGACTGGTCCTGACGTACAAGACCTCCGGTCTGTTCAACATCGCCTACGGCGCGCAGTGCGCGCTATCGGCGTTCCTGTTCTACTCGCTCCGCGAGCAGGCCGGCGTTCCGTGGCCGATCGCGGCGCTGCTCGTCGTCGTGGGCTTCGGGACGGTCTTCGGCCTCGGGCTCGGCGGGATCGCCGCCCTCCTGGCGAACGTGACCACGACCTACAAGATCGTCGGGTCCGTCGGGCTGCTGGTCGCGATCATCTCCTTCACGAACTTCGCCTACGGCACGCAGGCCCGGCCGTTCGAACCGTTCCTCCCCACCGGGTCCGTGTTCACGATCAAGGGCAACGCGGTGACGATGGACAACATCGTCGACCTCGCCGTCGGTGTGGTTGCCGCGGTCGGCTTGACCCTCTTCTTCCGTGCCACCCGTACTGGTGTCGCGATGCGCGGTGTGGTTGACGATCCGTCGCTTCTGGCGATGGCCGGGACGTCGCCGGTGCAGGTGCGGCGGATCTCCTGGTTGATCGGGTCGGTGTTCGCCGCCGTCTCCGGTCTGTTGTTCGCGTCCGTCCAGCAGCAGCTCGACATTTACATCCTGTCGCTGCTGGTCGTGCAGGCGTTCGGGGCCGCGGCGATCGGTCGGTTCACGTCCGTCCCGCTCGCGTACTGCGGTGGTCTGCTCGTCGGTCTGATTCAGAACATCGTGAGCAAGGAGGCCGGCTCGCACGAATCGCTGTCCGGCCTCGACACCAACACGCCGTTCCTCGTCCTTTTCCTCGTGCTGTTGATCAGCCGGCCCGGGCGGCTGGTCGAGGTGGGTCGCCAGCTGCGTGCCCGGGGCGTTCCGGTGAGTCGGATGCCGGCCCGGGCCCGCCGGATCGGTTACGGCGTGCTGCTGTTCGCGGCACTGCTCGTCCCGCACGTCGTTGGCACAAAGATCACCGCCTGGCAGATCGCCGCGACGCAGGTGATCCTCTTCGCCTCGCTGAACTTGCTCGTGCGGACGTCTGGCCAGATCTCGCTGTGCCAGGTCGGCTTCGTGGCGATCGGCGCGGCCGGGTTCGCCCACGCGCAGGGCTCAGGCCTGCCCTGGTTGTTCGCGGTGTTGGTGGGCGTTCTGTGGTGCGTGCCGGCGGCGCTGGTGGTCTCGGTCCCGGCGATCCGCCTGTCCGGCCTGTACCTCGGGCTGGCGACGCTCGGCTTCGGGGTACTGCTCGCGCAGTACGCCTACAGCAAGTCGTGGTTCTTCGGAAGCGGGGTCGCCACGGCTCGGCCGGATGCGTTCGGTCTGGACGGCGAAACGCGGTTCTACTACCTGCTGATGGCCTTCGCCGTGGGTGCGGTGGCGCTCGTGCTCCTCATCGAGCGCACCCGGCTCGGACGGATCCTTCGCGGGATGTCGGACTCCCCGGTCGCGTTGTCGACCCTGGGGACCAGCGTGCGCAACGCGCGCGTGATCGTGTTCGTGATCAGCGGAGCTCTCGCGGGTCTGTCCGGCGCGCTCTACGCATCGCTGTTCGTTTCGACGACGCAGGAGGCGTACCCGTACATCAACTCGCTGATCTCGCTGGCCGTCCTGGCCATCGCCGGGCGGCGGACCGTGACCGTCGCGGTCGTCGGCCCGATCCTGCTGACCGTCCTGCCGCTCTACGTCGGTAACGACAAGGCCAACTCGCTGCTGCAGGTCGCCTTCGGCCTCGCCGCCGTGCTGGTCGCGGTCAACTCGAACGGTCAGCTCCGCAAGCTGCTCGAACGGTGGACCGAGGTCTCCGCGGACCGGACGGTCGGGCCCGCCGGGACCCGGACCCGCGAGGCGTTGGCGGGGGTGGACGGAGTCCTGCCGCCGCAGTCTCGCGGTGACCGCCCAGTTCGCGACGCCGTCGGGGTAGGTGGGTCATGAGTGCGGTGCACGCCCGGGTCGAGGGGCTGGAGGCACGCAACCTCGTCATGCGGTTCGGTGGACTCGTCGCGGTGGACGGGATGAGTCTCCAGGCACCCCGGGGCCGGTTGACCGGACTCATCGGGCCCAACGGCGCCGGGAAGACCACGACGTTCAATATGTGCTCCGGGCTCGCCCGGCCGACTTCCGGGACGGTGCTGTTCGACGGCTCCGACGTGACGCACGAACCGCCGCACGCCCGCGCGTTACGGGGGCTGGGGCGGACGTTCCAGCGCATGGAGTTGTTCGACAGCCTGACCGTCCGCGAGAACCTCGACCTCGGTCGCGAGGCCGGACTGGCGGGCGGCTCGCCGTGGCGGCTGGTGGTCTCGCGACCACGGGACGCCGCCGACATCCGGCGCCGCACCGAGCGAGCCGCGGAGGTGTGCGGGATCGTCGACCTGCTCGATCGGGTGCCGGCGGATCTCTCGACCGGTCAGCGTCGCCTGGTCGAACTCGCGCGCGTCGTCGCGGGCGAGTTCTCCGTGCTGCTGCTCGACGAACCCAGCAGTGGCTTGGATGGCCGGGAGACCACCGAGTTCGGAGCGATCCTGCGCCGCCTGATTGTCGAACGCAGCCTGGGCATCCTCCTGGTGGAGCACGACATGGCGCTCGTGATGAGCGTCTGCGACTACCTGTACGTCCTCGACTTCGGGCGGCCGATCTTCGAGGGTACGCCTGCCGAGGTCGCCGCGAGCGACGTCGTGCGGGCGGCGTACCTCGGAGCCGACGGAGCGGCCGATGCGCTGGAGGTGTTGGCATGAGCTTCCGGTTGCGTGGAGTGCGTGCCGGGTACGCCGGGGTTCCGGTGCTCGACGGGATCGACCTCACGGTGCCCGACCGCAGCGTGGTCGCACTGCTCGGCGTGAACGGTGCCGGGAAGACGACCCTCTTGCGTGCGGCCAGCGGTCTGATCCCGCTGACCGAGGGCACGCTCGAGCACGACGGTGATGACGTGACCGGGTTGCGCGTGGAGGATCTCGCCCGGCGCGGAATCTGCCACGTCCCGGAGGGGCGGGGCGTCTTCCCGAACCTCACGGTCGCCCACAACCTCCTCCTGTTCGCGAAGCCGGGGCGGCACGACGAAGCGCTGAAACGCGCCGTGGACGCCTTCCCGCGGCTGGGGGAGCGGCTCACGCAGCTCGCCGGGACGATGAGCGGCGGTGAGCAGCAGATGCTCGCCCTGGCCCGTGCCTACGTGCAGTCGCCCAAGGTGGTCCTGCTCGACGAGGTGTCGATGGGTCTCGCGCCGAAGATCGTCGACGAGATCTTCGCCTTCCTCGAGCGGCTCGCCGCTGAGGGCGCGTCACTCCTGCTTGTCGAGCAATACGTCGAGCGCGCCCTGGCGGTCGCGGACGTCGTCTACCTGATTGACCACGGTCGTGTGGCCTTCTGCGGCGAACCCCAAGAGCTGGCCAACCGCGACGTCTTCGCCGAGTATGTCGGCGCGGGATTCGTGAGCTGATGGCCTGCTGCCTGGCCGTCGCGATCCTCATCGCCTCCGTCCGTACGGCGTGGAACGCCGTACTGCCGGGGCGGACGTCGAAAATCACCGGCTTCGCGCCCCCGGCCCGGCGGGTGGGACCGGGCTCCGCTCCGGTTACCGACACGGCCGTGGCCACGACCGAACGCGTGGTGGCGCGGCCGGCGCCGCTGGTGTCGGTCGCGGTGTCGACCGCTACGGTCTGGTTCGCAGTCGTCGCCGTCACCGCTTGGCTCGCCGGCACGCCGGACGGCCATCACCACGGCGCCGGCGGCACCCCGCTGCTCGTTCGGGCTCCGCTGCTGGCGGTGGTCGCGGTCGGGCTGGCCCTCGCCACCCGCGCGGGCGTCACTCGTCGGCCGGAGGACGGACACAGCGCCGTCCTCGTCCTCGTCGGCGTCACCTGGACAACGCTCGCCCTCGTGGACCTGCACCTGCTGCACGCGCTCGCCGTCGGCCACGGGACGGTCGGTGTGCTGTTCCCCGCCCTCGGTCTGCCGTTGGTGATCGCCGGTCTGCTGGACCGGCGCCGCCGCGTCGTCCGTCCGGTGCTCGCACCGAGGGTGTCCGCCCTCTCCCGGAGATGAGCTCGATGACTGCTGTCACCCGCGAGAGCAGCGACCGGCTGCTCGTCGTCCTGATCCCGCGCCCGTCCTCGGTTTGGCCACCGGTCGCCGGGCGACGGCTGCAGCGCGCCCTGCTGCTGTACCTGACGGTGTGGCTGCTCGCGGTGCTGCCTGGTCTCGTCGGCGCCGGTACCGGGTGGCAGGCAGCCGGACTCGGCCTGGCCCTGCCAGGCGGAGGGTTCCTGTTCAGCGGCCAGGTCCTCGCCGCCGTCGCGACGCTGCTCGCGCTGGTCGTGGCGACGTTCCTGTGGTGGTCGATCGGGATCGTGCTCCTGCCGCCGCTGGTGTGGATTGGCAGTGCTGTGCTGGCGGGCATTCTCGCCGACACCGGGCACACCGCCGGTCGTGTGCTCGCGCTGGCGCTGATGCCGGCGGCGTTCGCGGCTTTCGCCCTGCTGCACCGGTTCCGCCACGCGGCCCAGGTCCGTCGCGGCGCTGCGCTCAACGCCGAGCTCGCGCGGACTCGCTTCGTCGTCACGGGGACGCCGCCGATCGAGGGGCGAGTCCCGGTCGCCGAGCACAGCGAGACGGACCTCGCACAGCTACGGCACCTGCTTGACCTCGGGCTGCAGCCGCTGGACCGCTTCCAAGGTTTCGATGACCTGGACGAGTTCCGTGAGGCCGCGACCCGTTACCAGACCACGGCCGTCGGTTATGCGCTGGCGATGTCGCAGTTCACGCGCACTCCGGCTTTCACCGGTTACCTGCAGGAGGCCCAGCGCAACCTCGTCCTGAAGATGCTCCGCCCCGAGGTGTGGTCGTACTGGCGGCTGGAGAACGCATGGGGGAACCTGCGCCTCGACGCCGACCCCGTCGACACCCCGGACAACATCATGCTGACCGGCTACTGGGGCACCCAGATCGGCATGTACGAGGCGATGAACGACACGACGTTTTCCGCGCCCGGCTCGCTGAGCTTCCAGGGCCGGGACCGGCGTTACGCGTACAGCTTCGGCGACCTTGCCCGGATGGTCGACCGCAACTTCGGCCTCAGCGACTTCACGTTGTTCCCGTGCGAACCGAACTGGATCTACACCGGTTGCAACACCTTCGGGATCAATACGATCCTGGCGCACGACACCGTGCACGGGACGCGCTACTTCGCCGATCGCGAGGAGCAGATCCGGACGGCCGTCGAGACCGAGTTCTGCCGACCGGACGGCAAGGTCATCGGCATCCGCAACAAGCTCCTCGGGCTGTCCTGGAACATCTTCGCCGGCCCGATGGCTCAGACGACCGCGGTGTACTGGCTTCACGCCCCGTACCCCGACCTGGCTCAGCGCTCGTGGTGGCTGCTACGCCGGCACGATCTCCCGCTCGGCGCGGACGGCCGCGCTCGCCTCGCGCCGCTGGTCTCCAGCCGGGTCGACCCCGGCAACTACCGCCTTGGCTCGGACGCGTTCGCCTGGAGCGCGCTCGCGATGGCGGCGCGGGAACTGGGAGACGAGGAGTATGCGGTGGCCGCGGAGGCGGCGCTCGCCGAGCGCGAGGCCGTCACGGCTAACGGTGCCCGCCGGTACGAGGGCGCCTCGGTCTGGGCGAACAGCTACGCGGCCCTGGCGCGGTTCGGCCGCCGCAGCGCGCTGCGGGACATGCTCGCGTTCGGCCCGCCGTCGATCTGGCGGACCGGACCGGCGCTGGCGGAGGTCGCCTACCCCGACGTCCTCGTGGCCCGCGCGGTCACCGACGGCCGAGCGCTCGACCTCGTCCTCCGGCCGGGCTCGGGTCCGGTGCGGACCGTGGTCGCCGTCGAACGACTCGTTCCTCATCGCCGGTACACCGTCACCGGGGCCGGCGTCGACTCCGTCACCGCGGACGGGGCAGGTCGCGCCCTGCTCGAGGTCGATGTGCCGGAGCGCCGCGAGATCCGCCTGTACTGAGGCGTCGCTCCACCCGCTTCTGACGATTCAGCGAGGTCGTACGAGTCCCTCTCCCGAGCAGATACGCGAGCAGGTCGCGGGCCGGACGATAGCCGGGCTATTCGTCGAGGCGATCTGCTGTCCCGGCACCCGCTCATCGCGCAGCCGGTCGTCATAGGGGATGCCCGGCCCTACGTCGCGGCGCTGATGGTTCTCGACCCGATGAAATGCTCCCGCCTGGCCTGGGACCCGCGGCGTGGCCGGCGACCTGGCCAGCCTGGCCGCGAATGCTCAGCTCCGCGCCGAGATCCAGGCGTACGTCGACGAGGTCAACGGCTCCCTGTCCAAGGTCGAGCAGGTCAAGCGGTTCGCCGTCCTGCCGGGCTTCTGGGCCGCCGGCTCCGACGAACTCACCCCGACCATGGAAGTCCGCGGCCGCGTGGTGGCCGCCAAGTACAGCGACGTGGTCGAGTCGCTGTACTCCTGATCAAGCGGTGCGGTATCGCCGGCCAATCGGGCGGACAATCACAGTCCCAGTCGTGACCGTCGTCGACCGTGCCGGCGGCCCGCCGTGACGACTGGGCCCGCAACTGGCGATCGACTGCGGCGCGCAGCGCGTCGCGGACGAATTCGCTCCGCCCGCGTGGGCCGGCGAGCCGGTCGACCTCGGCGACGAGGTCGTCGTCCAGCTCAATGTGCATACGCATGTGTGGAGGTTAGCCATGGTGGCCGGGACGTCTGGCGCTCTTGGCGGGGCGGGCGGAGGAGTCACCCTCGCCACCGCCACCTCACCCGGCACCCTGTCCTCAGGGCGCGACTCCCACCAAGGCCCGGGGCTCCGGGTCCAAATGGTTGCTCCGCCGCCGCGTGCCCGGAAGGCGGTTGCGGCACAAACGGTTCGAGTCCCACCCGCCCCCACCTGTGCGTTGGCCCGCCGGTTCTGTCGGTGCCTCGGCAGATCGTTGACACCGCCGGCTGATGGTGGACACTCCGGAGTGGGGGTCCGATAATGGTATCGTTATCACCCGGTTGGATCGTCGAGTTTCATCCGGCTTGCGGGGAGTGGGCTGAGCAGCTCGACCAGGCAGACGCGGAAGCACTGCTGGCGGCGGTCAGGGTGCTCCGCGACGTCGGTCCTGCACTCGGTCGACCACTGGTGGACACCGTGGTGGCAAGCCGGCACAAGAACACGAAGGAACTGCGTCCGGGTTCGACAGGTCGCACGGAGGTGCGGGTCCTCTTCGCCTTCGATCGGGTGCGGAGGGCGATTCTCCTGGTCGGCGGAGACAAGAGCGAGGACTGGAAGGGCTGGTATCTCCGCAACATTCCGGTCGCAGATGAGCGCTTCGAGGAACACCAGGCGGCCTTGGCCAACAAGGGGTCGGCGGACGAGAGCAGAAGTTGAGGAAGCGATGAGTGACATGGAGCGCTACGAGAAGAAGGTCCTCGCGACTCCCGGTGCCGCTGACCGGGTCAAGGAGATTGAGGACGAACTGCGCCTTGCTGCGGGGCTGACCGCATTGCGGGAACAGGCCGGGTTGTCACAGCGGGAGCTCGCGAAGCGGATCGGGGTGAGTCAGCCTCGCATCGCAGCCATTGAACGGGCCCGGAACGTCACACTCGATGTGCTCGAGCAGTACATCACCGCCGTTGGCGGCCGACTCGAGCTTACGGTGGTCAAGGGCGACGAGACGATCGCGCTGACGGGCCTAACTCCGGCGAGGACACGTCGCGTCAGGAGCGTTTCTCCGAAGAGGACGATCAAGAGCGCATAACTCGTCGTATCGAAGCGCGACCCGGGGGTCAAAGCGGACGGAGCGTCCTGCGCTCCATGGTGCGGCGGCACGGGGTGCCGGCTCGCCCCCGGGCACGGGACCAGGCACGCTTGCTCCGTGAACCTGGCCCGGATCTCCTCGCGACTGCTCGACCGGCTGGTGGAGCCGCGACCGCGCCGAGCGCGCCCGAAGCCGCCGGGTGGGCGGATGCTGGCCTATTCGCCGGACCTCGACGGGGCCCCGGACCCGGGTGAGGTGGTTTGGGCGTGGGTGCCGTTCGAGGACGACCCGAGCCGGGGCAAGGACCGGCCACTCCTGGTGGTCGGGCGGGACGGGCACCAGCTCTTCGGCCTCATGCTCTCCAGCAACGCGGACCGAGAGGGACAGCGGCACTGGATGCACCTCGGCGCCGGGGCGTGGGACGGTCAGCAGCGGCCGTCGTGGATCCGGCTCGACCGGGTGCTGGACGTCCAGGAGAAGGGTGTCCGGCGCGAGGGCGCGATCCTCGACCGGGCGCGGTTCGACAAGGTCGCGGCCGAGCTACGTCGGTCCTACGGCTGGAAGTAGCCGGCGCGGCGCGGAATGGACGCGAGCGCAGCTCGGTTCTCCCGTCATGTACGCGATGGGGCGGGACGAGTTCGAGTTCGAGGTCGGCCGGGTTCTGGAGAACCTGCCGCAGCGGCTGAGCAGCCGGATCGCCAACGTGTCGTTCGGGGTCGACGACGGGTTCGAGAATCTCAACCTCCTCGGTCTCTACGAAGGCGTCCCACTGACCAAGCGCACCAGTCAGTACGCCTTCGCCCTGCCGGACCGCATCACGATCTACCGCCTGCCGATCCTCATCCGCTGCTGGACGCGGGACGAGGTGGTCGCGCTGATCGAGAAGGTCGTCAAGCACGAGGTCGGCCACTACTTCGGCATCGACGACGCACGCCTTCACGAGCTCGGCTACGCCTGACGGTCCGTCACCAGGGCTGCGCGGCGACGAGCGGGGCGGCGAGGGGTTCGAGTGCGGTGACGAGCTCGTCGATCTCCGCTGGGGCGAGAGCGTCGTAGGGCGGGGCGGCCAGATCGTCCGTCAGATCCTCGATCCGTTGCTTGACCGCACGGCCGGACTCGGTGAGCAGGCCGTCGGCGCCGACGATGCCGCGTCGGCGCAGACCGTCGACGCCGGCGGCGAGGTGCGCGGCCGGCAGGTGGTGGGTGCGTCCGAACCTCTCCGGCGGCATGCCCTGGTCGAGCGCGACGAGGATGTGCGCCTCGAGGCCGTTGATGCCCTCGCTCATGAGCACAGCGATGTGCCCGTCCCCGCGGTACTCGCGCAGCAAGGTTGCGGCGTGGAAGAGGCGGGATGCCGCGTCCGCGGGCACCGGCAGCGCGCGCAGCGCCGCGTACATCGGCCGGCCCTCGTACGGCGCACTGACGGCGGCCTTGGTCAGCAGGTCGCCGGCGCGGACGAACGCGGGGGAGTCGACATGGTCGCCGAGGATCCGGCGCATGGTCGCGACGCAACCTTGTTGTCGAGCGGCGAAGGCCGCCTCCGGCGTCGTGGTGTCCCAGACCTTCGGGATGTGCCGCGCCACCTCGCCCGGGGCGAAGTTGTAGAACAGCGCGTCGACGACCTCCGCCGGGACCCGGCCGAGCGGCGCGGCGCGGCCGGCGAAGTAGGTGTCCCAGAAGTCGGTGAACCCGAGGGCGAACAGCGCCTCGTTCGGTTCGTCGAACGCGTAGGGGATGACCCCGATCGGCTCGACCAGTTCGAACATCCGCCGTGCCGTCGCGTTCATGGGGTGATCCTCCTCCTGCTCGGTCGTTCCCCGGTGCAGACCGGAGCGGAGCGGCGAAGTCATCGGCGTCGGCTCGTAGGGTGGGTTCATGATCGTCGCGCCGTACGGGTCCTGGTCCACGCCGATCACGTCGGAGCTGCTGCTCAGTGCGGCGGTCCAGCTCCGGGAGGTGCGGGTCGACGGCACCGACGTGGTGTGGGCGGAAGGTCGGCCCGCCGAGGGTGGTCGGACGCAGCTCGTCCGGCTCGACGCCGCGGGCAACCGGACCGACCTGCTGCCCGACGGGTTCAACGCCCGCACCGGCGTTCACGAGTACGGCGGTGGGGCGTGGTGGGTGCGCGACGGCGTCGCCTGGTTCGTGAACTGGGCCGACCAGCGGCTGTATCGACTCGAACCCGGCGGGGAGCCGCAAGCGTTGACTGGCGAGCCCGCGGTACCGCGCGGCGACCGGTGGGCGGACGGCGAGATCTCGCCCGACGGTGAGTGGATCGTCTGCGTGCGCGAGCAGCACGCGGCCGAGGGCGGCGCGGCGGCGGTGCGCAACGAGGTCGTCCGCCTGGCCGCGCATGCCCCGTCGAAGCCCGAGGTGCTTGCGGCCGGCGCCGATTTCGCGTCCTCGCCGCGGTTGTCGCCGGACGGCCGGACGCTGGCCTACGTCCGCTGGAACCACCCGTCGATGCCATGGGACGACACGGAGCTCGTGCGGCTGGATCTCGGGTCCGGTGCGGAAACCGTCGTGGCCGGCGGCTCTGGGGAGTCGGTCGGTGAACCGCGGTGGACCGAGGACGGGCAACTTCTCTTCCTCTCCGACCGCACCGACTGGTGGAACCTGTACCGCGCCGAGCCCGACGGCACGGTCACCCCGGTTGTCGAGATCGACGCGGAGATCGGGTGGCCGGCCTGGATGTTCGGTGCGGCGCGGTACGCCGTGCTCGCCGACGGCACGGTGGTGTTCGCGCGGGTCCGCGGTGGGTACGACGGGCTGGCACTGCGTCTGACGAATGGTCAGATCGTCGATCTCGACCTGCCGTTCTCGATCTACTCCGACCTGCGGGTCGAGGGTCCGTCCTCGGTCGTGGTGGTCGCCGGGAGTCCGACGAGTGAGCAGATCGTCGCGCGGATCGACCTGGCCGACGGCAAGCCGGCGCTGACGGAGCTGCGGGCGCCGCGCGACCTCGGCCTCGACCCGGCGCTGATCTCGCAACCCGAGCACGTCTCGTTCCCGAGCCGCGGTGTGGACGGCTCCGCGCGGACCGCGCACGCGCTGTACTACCCGCCGACCAACCCGGCGTTCGAGGCGCCCGCGGGCGAACGCCCGCCGCTGCTGGTCGTGATCCACGGCGGCCCGACCGCGGCGGCGATCCCGGTGCTCCAACTCGGTCTGCAGTTCTGGACCAGTCGGGGCTTCGCCGTCGTGGACGTCAACTACGGCGGCTCGACCGGCTACGGCCGCCCGTACCGGGAGCTGCTGAAGGACGCGTGGGGCGTGATCGACGTCGAGGACTGCCTCGCGGCGGCGCGCTGGCTCGCGGAGAGCGGTCGCGCCGACCCGGACCGGCTGTGCATCCGCGGCGGGTCGGCCGGGGGGTTCACCACGCTCGCCGCGCTGGTGCGTGAGGACACCCCGTTCGCCGCGGGCGCCGATCACTTCGGGGTCTCGGACCTCGCGGCGCTCGCGGCCGAGACCCACAAGTTCGAGAGCCGCTACCTCGACGGTCTCGTCGGCCCGTACCCCGAGGCGGCGGAGATCTACCGCGAGCGCTCGCCGATCACCCACGTCGAGAAGTTCCGCAAGCCGCTCATCGTCCTGCAGGGGAGCGAGGACGCCGTCGTCCCGCCCGCCCAGTCCGAGGTGATCGTCGACGCCCTCCGGGCCCGCGGGGTCCCGGTCGCGTACCTCCTGTTCGAGGGCGAGCAGCACGGCTTCCGCCGGGCCGAGAACATCCGGCGGGCGGTCGAGTCCGAGCTCTCCTTCTACGCCCAGGTCTTCGGCTTCGACCTCCCTACGGAGGAGGGCATCGACCCGGTCCTGATCGAGAACCTGGCGGGGTGACGTCGGCGCCGGGCCCATAGCACTAATGTGCCGATAGCGGTATGGTTGTGCTATGGAGGTGTCGGTCAGCGAGGCGGCGGCCCGGCTCGGGGTGAGCGAGCGACGGGTGCGGGAGCGGATCGCGGCCGGGGATCTGCCGGCGCGCCGGATCGGGCGGGCGTGGCTGGTGGATGCTGCCCACCTCGGCCGCGCGCCGCGGGTCGGCCGGCCGATGTCCCGCCGGGTCGCCTGGGCGTTCCTGGACCTCCTCGACGGCGGGGCCGGGGACGGGGTCAGTCAGCCCGAGCAGTCGCGGCTCCGGAAGAAGCGCGCGCTCCTCCTCGAAGCGCCGGATCCGGCTGCCCTGCTGCGCTCCTGGCTCCCCGCGCGGGCTGAGGTCCGCCGTTACTCCGTTGCGGCTGCTGACCTCCCGGCGCTTCGCGATGACGCTCGGATTGCGTTGTCGGGGGTGAGCGATATGCGTAGTGGCATGGCAGCAGCAGGGGTGGTCGAGGGGTACGTCGGCGCCGGCGAGGTCGACGACCTGGTCGAGGACTTCCTGCTCTCGGAGCGGGGGGAACCGAACGTGATTCTGCACGTCGTCGAGGAAGACCGCGCGGTCGCGGCGCCCGTCCCGCTGGCCGTGCTGCTGGCGGACCTGTCCGACCACAACGGCCCGCGAGAAAGAGCGGCGGTGGAGCGGCTGCTGCGGGACTTCCCGTGACGGTCGTGATGCCTCCGATGACGGAGGCCCAGGAACAGGCTTGGCTGACGCTGTTTCAGCTCTCCGAGCGTCTGGGCCGTACGTGGTCCCTCGTCGGGGGCCAGATGGTTCACCTCTACTGCGCCGAGCGCGGGTTTGCCCCGAACCGGCCCACCGAGGACGCCGACACCGTGCTCGACGTCCGTGGACAGCCGGGCATCGTCGGACGGTTCACCCGCGCCCTGATGGACCTCGGCTGGGCGTCCGCCGGTGAGTCGCCGGACGGGCATCAACACCGCTGGACCCGGGGCGCGGCACAGCTCGACGTCCTCATCCCCACCCACGTCGGTCCTCGGGCGGCCGGCCGCCGTGGCGCGACCGGCGGGACGACGGTCCAGGCACCGGGAGGGCAGCAGGCCATCGATCGGGCGGAGCTCGTGGTCGTCGACGTCCGGGGAGTGGTCGGCGAAGTTTCGCGACCGAACATGACCGGTGCCCTCGTCATCAAGGCGGCTGCCCAGCAGAACAAGTCCGATCGCCATCGCGACCGGCACCTCCACGACTTCGCGGTCCTCGCCGCGATGGTTCAGCGGAGCGACGCCCTCGCGGCGACTCTGCGGCCGCGCGACGTTGGCTACCTGCGCCGGACCCTCGCTGACCTCGATGCCCGCCCCGACGTGATCGCCTCGATCGCCGGCGCCGACCGAGGTGTGGACGTCCTCGCTCGGATCGTGGGTTGAAGCTCAGGACAGATAGCGCTGCTGGACCGCGACGAGCTGGGACCCGATCTCGTCGGCGGTGCCGGACATCTCGATCCGGCCGCGCTGCATGACGAGGACGCGGTCGGCGACGGCGAGGACCTTGCGGACGTGCTGCTCGACGAGGAGGACCGCCACACCGGCGTCGGCGGCGCTGCGGACGGCCCCGAGGAGACGGTCCACCACCATCGGGGCGAGGCCGAGGGAGAGTTCGTCGGCGAGCAGGACGCGGGGCCCGCGGGCGAGGGTGCGGGCCAGCGCCAGCATCTGCTGCTGGCCGCCGGAGAGGTCGCCGACGCGGCGGTTGAGGTGCTCCCGCAGCTCGGGAAACAGGTCCAGGGCGCGGTCCTTCGACACCTTCGCGACGGCGAGGTTCTGAGCGACCGTCAGGGTCATCAGGACCGACCGGGTCTCCGTCACCAGTCCCAGGCCGGAGCGCGCCCGGCGGTGCAGGGGAGCGGTCGTGGCGACGCCGTCCACGCGCACCTCGCCCCGGAGCGGGGCCTGCGCGCCGGCCAGCGTCATCAGCGTCGTCGTCTTGCCTGCGCCGTTGGGACCGAGCAGGGCGACCACCTCACCCGGCGAGACGGTCAGGTTCAGGTCGCGCACGACGACCGTCGACCCGTAGCCGGCGGCGAGGTCGTGCGCTTCGAGCACCGCGGTCACGCGTGGGCCTCCTCGCCGAGGTAGGACGCGACGACGTCGGGGTGCGCGCGGATCTCGTCCGGCGTCCCGGTGGCGATCACGCGGCCGAAATCGAGGGCCACGATGCGGTCGCACGTCGCCATCACGAGCGGAACGTCGTGCTCCACCAGGACGACGCCGATGCCGTTCGCCGCGGCGAGGGACCGGACCGCCTGCCCGAGTTCCTCGCGTTCGTGGGAGTCGAGCCCGGCCGCCGGTTCGTCGAGGAACAACAGCGTCGGTTCCGCGCACATCGCGCGGGCGATGCCGACCAGCCGCGCCTGACCCTGCGACAGCTCCGCCGGGCGCTGCTGCAGCACGGCCTCCAGTTCGAACAGCGAGACGATGCCGGCCATCGCGTCGCTCGGAACCTGTCGGCCCGGGCGGACCAGGTCGGTGAGGTACCGCCACGGCGCCTGTCGGTCCGCGGCGACGAGCAGATTCTCCTCGACCGTCAGCTCCTCGAAGAGCTCGACGGCCTGGAACGAGCGGCCGATGCCCTCGCGCGCACGTCGTTCCGGTGACCAGCGGTCGATGGGCTGACCGCCGAGGTTGATCGACCCCGCGGCCGGCTTCGTGAAACCCGTGACGACGTCCAGCAGCGTCGTCTTGCCCGCGCCGTTGGGGCCGATGAGTCCTACCACCTCGCCGGGTCGCACGGTGAAACTCACGCCGTCGAGCGCGACGACCCCGCCGAAACGGACCGTCAGGTTCTGCACGTCGAGGGCACGGAACTCGCGCTCGCGCCGCGCCACGTCGGCGGCCGACGTGGCCGAGCGGCCCCAGGAGAGGCCGGGCAGCCGGCGCCCGAGGTCCGCGATCTGTGCGCCCAGACCGTCGGGGGCGTGGCGGATCAGCACGATCACCTGCAGGCTCGCGAGGATGGTGATCCAGGTGACCGTGTCCGGGTCGCTGACCAGGTCGGTCAGCAGTCGTGAGCCGACGGCGCCGACCGCGAGCGTCGCGCCGATCGCCGCGCCGCCGATCGAGCCGAGCCCACCGATGACGGCGTACTGCACGACGTTGATCGAGCCGAAGATGTTGAACTGGTCGAACCGGACCGCCTGGTCCTTGAACCCCAGCACCACGCCGCCGAGGCCGGCGATCGCGGCCGAGAGGCCGAACGCGTAGAGCTTCGCCCCGTACACGCCGACTCCGAGCGATGCGGCCGCGCGCTCGTTGCTGCGCACGGCGAGCAGGCGGCGTCCGCTGCGGCCCCGACGCAGGTTCGCCACCACGAGACCGGTGACGATCAGCAGTACGAACCCGACGGAGGCGTAGCGGTTCGGGTGCGCGACGCCGTCGATGCTCCAGCCGAAGATGTCCGCGCCCTTGACCGTCGTGCCGGAGTAACCACCGGTCAGTTCCGTGTTGCCGAGCACGATCGCCTGGACGGCGATGGCGAGGCCGAGGGTCGCGACGGCGAGGTCGACACCTCGAGCGCGCAGGGCCGGGAGCGCGACGAGCAGGCCGAGCGGCACGGCGAGTGCGACGCCGGCCAGGAGGGCGAAGGGAAACAGCAGGCCCTGGGTGTCGTACAGCCGAGCCGCGACCCAGAGGCCGAACCCGGCGATGGCGAACTGAGCCAGCGACAGTTGTCCCGCGTACCCGGTGACCACGACGACGGAGAGGATGACGATCGCGATCGCCACCGTGATCGTGAGCGCGCCGGCCCAGGCCGCGTTCGCGGTCGAGGTGGCGAGCAGTCCGACCACCAGGGCGGCGGCGACGAGCTCGGGCCGGATGCGGCCGGTGCCGGGGAGGGGGAGCCGCGCGATGAGCTCGCCGCGCTGCAGCCGCCCGCGGCCGCGGATCGCGGTGACGAGCACGATCAGCAGGACCGGCACCGCGGTCGGGAGTCCGGCGAGCTCCTCCGGGTGGTCCTTCACGAATCCGAGCTGCGGGATCTCGGCCTGCACGACGCCGATGGCGAGTGCGGCCAGCACGGTGACGCCGAACGAGGCGAACCGTCCGATCAGCGCGGCCGCGAGCGCCGGGATCACCACCGCGGTGAGCGCGTTGATGTCGAGCCCGAGGACGGGCGCGAGCAGGATCGCCGCCGCCGCGGAGATGGCGCCGGCGATGGCGAAGTTCGCGAGCTCGATGCGAGTCGCGGACAGTCCCGAGATCGCCGCGACGCGGCGGTTCTCCGCGACCGCCGCGGTCGCGAGGCCGAACGGGGTCGCCGAGTAGAGCAGGCGCAGGATCACGGCGGCCACCAGCGCGATGCCGATCAGCACCAGCCGGTCCTGCGGGACGAAGACGTCCGGCAGGACCTCGCGGCGGGTGGTGACGAGAAGCGAGCGCGGTTGGCCCCGGCTCTCCTCGCCCCAGATCAGCTCGATGGCGCCGACGAGGATTGTCAAAATTCCGAGCGTCGCGATGAGCTTGGCGACCGGCGCGGCGCGGCTCAGCAGGGTCATCACGATGATCTGGGTGAGGACGCCGATCACCGCGCCCGCCGCGATGCCGATCGCCATCGCGAGCTCACGCTGGACGTCGTGCGTGTCCCGCAGGTCGTAGGCGACGAACGCCCCGAAGGCCCCGGTGGCGCCGGCGGCGAAGTTGAGCACGCCGGACGCCCGGTACACGAGGACGATGCCCAGCGCGGTCAGCGCGTAGAGCGATCCCGTCGCCATCCCGAGGATGGCGAAGCGCGCGTAGGTCTCCACCGTGGCCGCCTGACGTCAGGTCAGTTGGCCTTGAGGGTGACCGGGCCGGTGAACCGAGCCGGCTGTTCGACCGCGGCGACCGCCTTGCCGTTGACCACGCGCGAGGCCCAGAAGTGCGGGTTGAAGTAGCGCGGGAACTTCTCCGACAGCGGGGCGTCGGGCGCGGGCTTGCTCCAGTCGAACGGGGTCCAGGCGTCGTGCTCGATCGGACCGGCGCCCTCCAGCGCCTTGATCAGCGTCGCGGGGGCGGTGACGTCGCCCTCGGCCTTGGAGAGCAGGTCGGCGATCGTGTGCACGCTGACCCAGACCGACAGCGCCGCGTCGGTGTACTCGACCTCGGCGCCGGCGGCCGCGACCTCGTCGTGGAAGCGCTTCACACCGGGCAGCGACGCGTCGGTCGGGGTTTTCCCGGAGTTGATGACGTACATGCCCTCGACGCCCTTCGCGACCCGCGGGTCGTCGAGAACGTCGGGGGAGAAGGTGCTGCCGAACGTCGTGGTCGGCGTCTTGTCGAGGCTGTACCCCCCACCGTCGAGCGCGTTGACGAACGCCGGGATCCCCGCGCTGGTCACGAACGTGACGTTCACCGAGTCGGCGCCGGACTCGTAGGCGGAGGTGACGTACTGCGTGTAGTCGGTCGCGTCGACCGGGTAGAGCGTCGACCCCTTGAACTCGATGCCGACCTGGGGCAGCAGCTGCTTCACCAGGTCGAGCAGGCCGACGTAGGCCGGGACGTTCGGGCCGAGGTACTGCACGGACGTCGCGCCCGTGGCCTTGAGCAGCGCGCCGCCGGCGACGAACTGCAGCGCCGTGGCCGAGATCGGGAAGCTGTTCTTGCCGCTGCCCTCCTGCGGGCTGTTCGGGTTGTTGCCGACGAGCGGGATGCCGGCCGCCTCGAGGATCGGCTGGTAGATCGAGCCGTCCGGCGAGGCCGCGCCGATGACCGCGGTGACCCTTTCCGAGACCGCACGGCGGGCGCAGTCGCCGGTGCCGTTCGGGTCGAAGCGGGTGTCGCAGTTGAGGATCTCGATCGGGTGACCGTTGACCCCACCGGCGTCGTTGATCGCCTTCGCGGCGGCGCGCGCCGACGGCGGGATCTCCTTGAACGTGACCGCGCCGGTCTCGGACGTCAGCGTCATCAGCTTGATGGGGGACCCGGGGGCTGCGGTCGCGTTCGGGTCGGACGCCGGGGACGTCGCTTGTGGGTTGTCGGACGACGGGCTCGCCGTGTCCTCGTCGTCGGCGCACGCGCCGAGGCCGAGGACCGAGAGAGCGGCGCACAGGACGAGGACAGGGCCACGCAACGACATCGAGACTCCAAAGGCACGGCGGCGGGGGCTTAGCCGCGGAGTCTACGTACGTGTTGACTGCAATTCAACGGGCATGTTGACAACGAGTGGCTGAACGTGCGCAGTCGTCCCGAAATGTCGGGCTACCAGCGTTCCCAGTGGATGAGCTCGGTGGCGGGGCGGCGGGAGACCGGGCCGCACCGGCCGGCGGGGTAGCCGATCGGGACGAGGGCGTAGACCCGGACGGACCGGGGGACCCCGAGAATCGCGCGGAGCTCGGGCTCGAACAGCGGGTGCCAGGTCGTCAGGCACGCGCCGAGCCCGCGGGCCCGGGCCATCAACAGCAGGTTCTGAACGGCGGGGTAGATCGAGGCCGCCTCGCCGGTGCGGAGCATCTTCAGGACGTTCCGGGTTGCGATCAGCGCCCGCCGTGGGCCCACGGCTCGCATGCCGGCGCGCTGTTTGTCGAGCGTCCGCATCATGCGCTTGACCGGGCCACTCATGTTGTAACAGGCGACGATCAGTGCGGGCACCTCGTCGAAGTGGTCGGCCTGGTACTTCAGGGCGGCGAGGTGTCCCGTCCACTTGCGGTCGTCCATGTGCTCCGGCGGGGTTTGGGTGCTGACGTACCAGCTGACGACCTCCCGCCAGGCCGGCGCGAGGCGCGCGATCTGGGCCCGGTCCGTCACGACCACGAACGAGAACGTCTGCTCGTTGCCCCCGCTCGGGGCGTAGGTCGCGGCGGTGATGAGCTCCTCGAGCAGCTCCCGCGGAACGGGATCGGGCTTCAGTTTCCGCATCGCCCGCATCGTCGACATGACGTGGAGGAGTGGCGCCTCCGCCCCGAACGAAAGCTCAGTCTCAGTCACAACGAGCAGCCTAGGGAGGCCAGCCGCGTGTCGTCTGCCCTCGCGGACCGCGTGGGGCGCGGCGATCGTTGACGGGCCGTCAGAAAGTAGTGACTGGAGGGGTAAATGAGGTGTTGACAGTACTCGAACATTTGTTCGAACATGGGTAGAATCGTGGCATGTCCGCAGGGGTGGGGACGCATCCGGCACTGGCCACGATCGCCAGTGCTGTTGAGGACGTCCGCAAGGTCGCGGCGATGCTCACCGCGGACGAGGCCTGGACCTTCACCGACGCGGATCTGGAGCTGATGGTCCGGGCGCAGTCCGAGTTGGACTCCGCGGTCGCGGCGGTGGGGGTGCGGGCGGTGCGGGAGGCCGATGTCCGCGGGCTGTCGCTGGCGGACGGGAAGATCTCGACCGGAGTCTGGCTGGCGCGCAAGCTGGACCTGCATCCGGCCGAGGCGCGGCAGCGGGTTCAGGACGCCGACATCCTGTCCCGCAAGGGCACCGCGACGGTGGAGGCGTTGGCGTCGGGGGAGTTGAATCGGGATCAGGCACGGGCGGTGGCGCGGAGTCTGCGCAAGATCGAGCCGGTGGGTTCGGCTGCGGAGCTCGCCGATGCCGAGACGTTCCTGTTGGCCAAGTCCCGGGGTGCCGACCCGAGCGCGATCCTGCGGCTGGGCCGGCATATCGAGGAAGTCATCGACGAGGACGGCAAACCCCCGGCCCCGGACCCGGACGACCCCACCGGCGACGCCCCGGCCGAGTCCAAGCGGGCGGCGCGCGCCCAGCGCAAGCGGTCGCTGACGATCACCGACCTCGGCAACGGGTTGCACCGGATCCGGGGGGAGCTGACCGACGAGGTCGCCGCTCTGGTCAAGGCCGCGCTCGACCCCCTGGCCGCGCCCCGGCCGGCGGTCAACGGGCTCCGCGACGAGCGGTCCGCGCCCCAGCGCCGCCACGATGCCCTCGGGGACGTGTTCCGCCAGTTCCTGCGCTTCGGTGACCTGCCCGCCGCTCACGGGGTCCGGCCGCACCTGCACGTGACCGCGTCGGTGGAAACGATGGCCGGTGACACCGGGCACCCGTTCGCGAGGACCGCGACCGGTGAGGACCTGGACATCGCGACCCTGCAGCGCATCGCGTGCGATGCGGGGATCACCCCGATCGTCGCGACCACCCTCGGGGTGCCGTTGGCGATGGGCCGCGAGGTCCGCACCGCCACACCCGCCCAATGGGCCGCGCTCGTCGCGCGGGACATCGGCTGCATCGGTGACGGCTGTACGCGTCCCGCCGCGTGGTGTGAAGCCCACCATATTGAGTGGTGGGACCGCGACGAGGGCCCGACCGACGTGGACAAGATGGTCCTGGTGTGCTCCCACGAGCACTATCTGATCCACCATCAGGGCTGGGGCGTGCGGATGGCTGAGGACGGCCATCCGGAGATGATCCCCCCGACGTGGGTGGACCCGGAGCAACGCCCCCGGCGGAACGCGCACTGGCAACTGGTCCGCGACGGACTCAAGATCCCACCCGAGGAACCGGATCCACCATCACCCGAATCGCCTCGCCGCGAGTAGGGCGCGAGGTCAGCGAAAGCGGGGGTCGTTCCGGTCCCGGAGGGCCTGGGCGAGCCGCGGGGGATAGCCGGGGCCGAGGCGCATTTCGGTGTTGTCGGCGGTGACCGGCTGCCCGCAGTGGGAGCAGGTGGTGACGACCTCGGCGTCGTGGCCGCACGAGTGGTGGAGCACGATCGGGGGGCCGGCGGAGTCGGCGAGCCAACGGTCGCCCCACGCGGTCATGGCAGCGAGGACGCCGAAGAAGTCCCGACCCTTCTCGGTGAGCACGTAGTCGTAGCGGACCGGGTCGGACTGGTACGGCTGTTTCTCCATCAGGCCCTCGTCGACGAGGCGACGCAGTCGCTCGGACAGGGTGTTGCGCGCGATACCGAGGCCCGCGGCGAAGTCGTCGAAGCGACGGATCCCGTAGAAGGCGTCGCGGAGCACCAGGGGCGTCCACCAGTCGCCGAGCAGGTCCATGGTGCGGGCGACCGAGCACGGCCAGGTCGCGAAGGAGGTCCGTCGCATGACGACCACGTTACAAGGTTCACCAACAGAACTCAGCAGGTCAGTGAGGCATTTGACGGAGTGGGTCCATCTACGCAACTGTCTGTCCTGCGACGCACCTCCTCCCGGACTCGGCCCCCGCGATTTCGGCTCCTGATCACCTGCCGAAAGGAATCTGACACCCCATGAGCCGAGCTGTTGCCACCACTGCCGCCTGTCTCGCGGGGGCGTTGCTCCTCACCGCCTGCGGGGGCGGCGGCGACGAGGTCACGTCGGGCGGCGTCGGGTCCGACGGAGTTCGGACCGGTCCCGGCGTCACCGACGAGACGATCCGGCTCGGCGTCATGACGGACCTGACCGGACCCTTCAAGGACCTCAGCACCACGCTGCAGATCGGCCACCACATGTGGGCGAACGAGGTCAACGCAGCCGGCGGGATCTGCAACCGGCAGGTCGCGATCGAGACTCTCGACCACGGCTACCAGGCGGACACCGCCACCATCCAGTTCCCGGACATCGAGCCGAAGGTCGCCGGCTTCCTGGAGGTCCTCGGCGCCTCGGTGATCGCGGCCCTCTCGCCGGACATCAACGAGAAGGAGGTCACGACGCTGGCGGTGACCTGGAGCTCGGAGTTGCTCGGTCAGCCCTACGTCACCATCGTCGGCACGACATTCGACCTCGAGATGATCAACGGGCTCGACTGGCTGCTCGAGAAGAACAAGATCGCCAAGGGCGACACGATCGGCCACATCTATGTCGAGGGCGACTACGGCACGAACGGCCTGGCGGGCTCCCGGTACTTCGCCAAGCAGAACGGCCTCACCGTCGCCGCAGAGAAGATCACCGCGACCGACACCGACATGAAGAGCATCGTGACGAAGTTCAAGAGCCAGGGCGTGAAGGCGATCGCGCTCAGCGTCACCCCGCCGCAGACGGCGTCGGCCGCCGTGAACAACGCCGGGCTCGGGCTGGACGTCCCGATGATCGGCAACAGCGTCTCGTTCGCTCCGGTACTGCTCGACACCCCGGCCGCCAAGGCGCTGACCCGGCTCTACATCGCCGCCTCGGCGGTGCCCTACGACTCTCCGGTGCCCCGGGCCAAGGCGTTGGCGAAGCAGTTCGAGGCGGAGAACCCGAACGAGCGCCCGACGTTCGCCGTGCAGTACGGCTACGCCCAGGGTCTGATCTGGAATCAGATCCTGACCACCGCCTGTGCCGCGAAGGACCTGACCCGGGGCGGGATCATCGCCGCGCTGCGGTCGCACCGCAGCCTGTCGACCGACAAGCTCGTCTCGAAGCTCGACTTCTCAAAGCCCGGGGCACCGTCGTCCCGCGACGTCTACATCGCGCAGGTCGACCCCGGGACGCCCGGCGGCATGAAGCAGGTGCAGGCTCTCAAGCAGTACAAGGACGCCGCGACCTACCGCACGCCGACGGAGCGCCCGTGACCGGTCACCAGACCCCGGCGGTGGAACCGCCGTCGACGGTCATGATCGAGCCGGTGACGTAGTTGGAGCCGGCGAGGTAGAGGACGGCGTCGACGACGTCCTGGGGCACGCCGGTCTTCCCGGTGGGGGAGAAGGTGCGCAGGAAGGCCCACGTCTGCTCGTCGCGGGGGAACATCGGGGTGTCGATGACGCCGGGGGCGACGGCGTTGACCTGCACGCCCGTGGGCGCGAGCTCCAGGGCCAGGCTGCGCACCGCGTGGTTCAACCCGCCCTTGAGCATCGCCGGCAGCAGCGCCGGGAGCTTCGCCTGCGGCTGCATCGCGATGCAGGCCGTGATCGCGACGATGTGCCCCGACCCGTTTCCACTCATGTGCCGCGCCGCCGCCTGCGCCGGGTACAGGAAGCCCCGCAGGTTGACGTCGATCATCGACTCGATCTCGTCCTCGGTGAGGTCGACGGTCGGCTTGCCGAGGAACTGGCCTGCGTTCGCGACGAGGACGTCGACCCGCCCGTACGCGTCGAGCGCGCGCTCGAAGATGCGCTGGGTCGTCTCCGGCTTGCCGATGTCGCCCTCGACGAGGAGGAAGTTCTCCGGGTCGCCGATCGAGGTCGCGGCCTCCTGCAGCCGCGCCAGCGTGCGCGCGTTGCCGACGACGTTGTCGCCGCGCTTGAGGTACGCCTCGGCGACGGCGAGGCCGATGCCGCTCGAAGCGCCGGTCACGATCACAGTCTTGGGTGACGTCACGTCAGGTTCCTCACGTCTCGCTCGTGGCCAGGGGGTCGTAGTCGGGGGACATCAGGAGTGCGTGCAGCGCGCGACGGCGCACGCCGACGTTGCCGCCGGCGAAGATCGGCAGGGCCAGGGCGTCCTGCAGCAGGCTGCCGAGGGGGTCGACGTCGTCGTAACTGTCGACGCCGACGACACGCATCAGATCGGTGATCACACGCACCGCGGTCTCGGAGGCGAACACCTTCGCCGAGTGCGCGAGCTCGGCCGCGGCGGGCTCACGATGGTCGACCGACCAGCACGCCCGCAGGCTCAGCGCCCGCACCGCCTCGATCGCGATCTTCGCGTCGGCGAGGGCATACCCGACTGCCTGATGGGTGAGGATCGGCGCGGTGCCGCCGCGGTGCTCGGTTCGTGCGAACTCCCACGCGTGCACGAACGCCGACCGCATCAACCCGACGCCCATCAGCCCGACGAGCGCCGACGCCCCCGCGAAGCTCGCCCCGCTCAGCCGCAGGCCCGCCCCCTCCGCGCCCAGCAGGTTCTCCTCCGGGGCGGTCACGTCCCGCAGCGTGATCTCCGGCAGCAGGTGGGCACGGTACCCCGGCGAGGCAATGACGCGATCCAACTCGACGCCGGACGGCTTCTCGACGGCGATCATCGAGATCGCGCTCTCGGGCGGGGCGTTCTCGTCGGTGCGGCACACGACGCAGAGCAGGTCGGCCCCGTCGCGCTGCCACCCGGTCGCGGACGACACCCACTTCTTCCGGCCGTTGATCACCCACCGGCCGTCGGCGCGGACGGCCCGGGTGCGCACCCCCTCACCCGGCGGCGGTGACGCGGCGTTCGCGCTCCCGCCGGGCTCGTTGGAGCAGAACGCGGCGAGCGGTGCACCGGTCGTCTCGAGGAACGGCGCCAGCAACTGCTTGTGCTGCTCGGGCGTCCCGCCGACGATCACCGGCGTCACGCCGAGCACCGTCCCGAGCAGCGTCAGCGCGACGCTGCCGTTCTCCGCGAAGAGCTCCTCCACCACGACGGCGGTGTCGACCAGGCACTCGTTGTCCCCGCCCACCGCGGTGGGGAGACAGGCGCGCAGGAACCCCTCGGAGATGAGGCGCTCGTAGGCGGGGCGCGTCGCGAGGAAGCGCTCCTCGGGGGTGGCCAGGCGCTCCGCGGACCGCGCGTCGCGCAGCACGTCACGGGCCACCGAGCGGGCGCGGGCGCGGAGGTCGCGCTGCCGGGGCGTCAGGGCGAAATCCAGCGTCACGGCCGCAGTCTCGGCGGCACCGACCGGTCGGCGCTCGAACGTGACTGCGCGCCGATTGGGACGAGCGTGCAGGGCCGATCCGCGGTTACCCTGACGGCACCAGCCCCGCGGAGGTGGCCTGTGCGGTACCTGACGGTGGCGGATCACCCGCCGGCCGAGCAGTTCAGCTACTGGCGCGACGTCATCTGCCAGGTGTGCACCCCGCTGGCCGCCGAGCGCGAGCCCGAGCACCGTGGCGGCGAGCCCGCCCTGGAACGCATGACCGGCTGGGCGCGGTCGTCGACCGTCGGTTCCTCGCACTGCGCGGAGGTCTGCTCGCGGACCCAGGTCCTCGTCCACGGCCCCGGCGAGATCCGGCGGATGAGTTCTGACGATGTGTTCGTCTCGCTGCAACTGCGCGGGCACTGCATCGCCGGCCAGGGCGACCGCGTCTGCCACATCGGGCCCGGGTCGTTCGCCATGTTCGACACGACCGACACCTACCGGCTCGCGTACTCCGGCGACGACGCCGGCGAGTGGCAGGTCCTGTCCTTCCGGGTCCCGCGGTCACGGTTGGTGCCGCTGGTCACGGACCCCGGCGGGTTCACCGCCGTCGCACACGACGCGACGCAGGGCGGGATCGCGGCGCTCGTCGCGTCGACGATGACGTCGATCTGGCGCAACGTCGAGACGCTCGACGACGTCGCCGCGCAGTCCTCGGAGACCGCGCTGCTGACGTTGCTCGCCGCCGCGGCCGGCGACACCGTCGGCCGGGAGGTGTGCGCCGAGACGATGGGCGCGGCACTGCGCGCGTCGATCAACCGCCACCTCGCCGGCAACCTGCACACCGACCTGACCGCGGCGTCGGTCGCGGCGCGGTTCGGGATCTCCGTCCGCAAGCTGCACGGCCTCTACGCCACGAGCGACCAGACGTTCGCGCAGACCGTGATGACCCTGCGCGTCGAGGCGGCCGCGCGCGACCTGCTCGCCGGGGGCGCCGGGACGCTGACCGACACCGCGATGCGCTGGGGCTTCGCCGACCTCTCGCACATGAACCGCGTCTTCCGTGCGCGGTTCGGGTGCCTGCCGTCGGAGTTCCGGCAGCGGCCCGCGGCCGAACTCCCCGATCCCGGCCGGTAGGCGGCGGGTCCGGGAGAAACAGCAGGGCCGGCTCGAAAGTACGAGCCGGCCCGGTGTCGATCGGAAATCAGGCCTGGGTGACCCAGTCGTCCACGTGCGCGCACACCGTGGCGTTGCCGGCCGCGGCGCAGGGGGCGCAGGTGCTGAAGCCCGTGCCGTGCTTGTGGGGCTTGATGGTGCTCTTGTCGAACGGAGGCGTCCGGACGAGCTTCGACGGGTCCGAGTTCCGGGCGGACTTGACCGCCCGCATCTTGACTGACAAAAACTTCTCCTCAAATGGATGCGGGCGCCCTGAACGCAGGACGCCCAGCGCAATGATCGCAGGTCGACAGCCGCCTGGCCACCGCGGCGGCGAGTCCGACGGCGGCGCACGGGACAATCCCGGCATGACTTCTGCACCGATGCTGGACGCTGTCGAGTTCGAAACCGGGCCGAACCCCGCGTGGTCGGTGATCCTGCTGCACGGGCTCGGCGACAGCGGGGACGGCTGGGCGCCCGTCGCGCCGCACATCGTCCGCCCGGGCTGGCCGTCGGTGCGGCTCCTGTTCCCGCACGCGCCGGTGCAGCCGGTCACGATCAACGGCGGCATGAAGATGCGGTCCTGGTACGACATCGTCGACCTCGGTGACATCGACCGCCGTGCCGACGAAGCCGGCCTTGAGGAGTCCGGCCGCGCGGTCGAGGCCCTCATCGCCCGCGAGGCCGAGCGCGGTGTTCCCGCGTCGCGGCTGATCCTCGCCGGGTTCTCCCAGGGCGGTGCCGTGACGCTGACGCTCGGGCTGCGTCGGGCCGAGCCGCTCGCCGGCCTGGTCGCGATGTCGACCTACCTGCCGATGGCGACGAAGGTTCTCGACGAGGCGAACCGCGACGTGACGCTGCCGGTGTTCATGGCCCACGGGCTGCACGACCCGATGGTCCCGCACGCCGCCGGCCAGCAGGCCGCCGAGCACGTCCGCAGCCTCGGGCACGACGTCGAGTGGCACTCGTACCCGATGCAGCACGAGGCCTGCGCCGAGGAGCTCGACGCGCTCGGGGCCTGGCTGTCCGCGCGCTTCGGGGTCTGAGGGGTCTGAGCTCAGGCCGCCGGGGTCCGGACCCCGCGCTGGCGGAGCAGGTCCTTCATCAGCGTGATCTCGTGCTGCTGGACCTGCAGGATCGAGGTCGCGAGGTCGCGAAGGGCGAGGTCGTCGGTGCGGGCGAGGATGTCCCGCGCCATCGCGATGCCGGCCTCGTGGTGGGGGATCATCAGCTGCAGGAACCGGACGCCGACGTCCTTCGGCGGGATCGTGCCGAGCACGTCGATGTCCTCCTGCCGCATGACCGCCCCGGCGTGGTGGCCTCCGGTCCCCGCGCTCGCGGCGGGTCCGGTCGACGGGAGTCCCCAGACCGCCAGCAGTGCCCGCATCTGGCCGATCTCCTGCTGCTGACTGAGCGCGAGGTCGAACGCGATCTCCTGGATCTGCGGGTCGGGCGAGCGGTCCCGCGCGAAGGTGGCCATCTCGATCGCCTGGGCGTGGTGGGTCTGCATCTCGCGGGTGAACGAGGCCTCGGCGCTGGTCGTCGCCGGGTAGGCGGGCGCGGCCTCCCCGCGGTCGAGCTGCGCGAACGTCAGCGCGCCCGAGGCGAAGGCGGCGACGCCGATGAGAGCCGTCCGCGTCCACACCTCTCGACGGTCGCTCGCGCGTGTTTCCGGATGTGAACGGCCGCGTTACGAGGACCTACCGAAATTTCTTCCCCGTCGATGTCGAGAACGGTCCGGCGGCTCCGTCCCCGGGGTGAAGGCGACCAAGATGGGTCGGCAGACACCGAGGAGAACGACGATGGCGAAGTACCTCCTGCTCAAGCACTACCGCGGCGCGCCGGCGGCGGTGAACGACGTGCCGATGGCGAAGTGGACGCCCGAGGAGATCGACGCGCACATCCAGTACATGCGCGACTTCGCGGACCGCCTCACCGAGACCGGCGAGTTCGTCGCCGAGGCCGCGCTCGCGCCCGAGGGGACCTGGGTGCGCTTCGACGGCGAGGGGCGTCCGCCGGTCACCGACGGCCCGTTCGCGGAGACCAAGGACCTGATCGCCGGCTGGATGATCATCGACGTGGAGAGCTACGAGCGTGCCGTCGAGCTCGCCGGCGAGCTCTCCGCCGCTCCGGGGGCGAACGGGGAGCCGATCCACGAGTGGCTCGAGCTCCGCCCGTTCTACGGAGTCGCGCCGACGATCACGGACTGAGCGTGGACGACGTCGCGCTCCGGGCCCTCGTCCCGAGCGTCCTGGCCGTTCTCGTCCGCCGCGGGGCCGACTTCGCGGCGGCCGAGGACGCGGTCCAGGACGCTCTGGTCGAGGCCGTCCGCACCTGGCCGGCCGACGCACCGCGCGACGCCAAGGGCTGGCTGGTGACCGTCGCCTGGCGGCGGTTCCTCGACGCCACCCGCGCGGACGCCGCCCGACGGCGGCGCGAGGACGCCGTCGACGCCGAACCCGAGCCCGGCCCGATCCCGGCGACGGACGACACGCTCTGGCTCTACTTCCTCTGCGCGCACCCGTCGCTGACGCCCGCGTCGGCGGTGGCGCTGACGCTCCGGGCGGTCGGCGGCCTGACCACGCGTCAGATCGCCGACGCCTACCTTGTCCCCGAGGCGACAATGGCGCAGCGGATCAGCCGCGCCAAGCGCACGGTGTCCGACGTCCGGTTCGACCAGCCCGGCGACGTCGGCACGGTGCTGCGGGTGCTCTACCTCGTGTTCAACGAGGGCTACTCCGGCGACGTCGACCTCGCCGACGAGGCGATCCGCCTGACGCGACAGCTCGCGGCGGCCTTCGACCACCCTGAGGTCGCCGGGTTGCTCGCGCTGATGCTGCTCCACCGCGCCCGCCGCGACGCGCGGACCCGGCCCGACGGGAGCCTCGTCCCGCTCGCCGAGCAGGACCGCTCCCGCTGGGACACGGCCCTGATCGCCGAGGGCGTCGAGATCCTGCAGGCCGCGCTCGCTCGGGATCGGCTGGGGGAGTATCAGGCCCAGGCCGCCATCGCGGCCCTGCACGCCGACGCCCCGAAGGCGGCGGAGACCGACTGGGTCCAGATCGTCGAGTGGTACGACGAGCTGCTGCGGTTCACCGACAGCCCGGTGGTCCGGCTCAACCGCGCCGTCGCGCTGGGGGAGGCCGACGGCCCGCACGCGGGTCTCGCCGCGCTCGCCGAGCTCGACGACTCCCTACCGCGGCACACCGCCGCGGCGGCGTACCTGCACGAGAAGGCGGGAGAGCGTGCGCTCGCGGCCCGCCTCTACGCCGCGGCGGCGGCCCGGGCGACCAACGCCGCCGAGCGCGACCACCTGACCCGGCAGGCGGCGCGGCTCAATCGCGGGTGAGTGCCTCGACCAGCAACGTGAGGGCCGCGGCGGCGAAGGCCTCCATGTTCGCGGCGCGATCGTCGGAGCCGGTGCGCAGGTTGCGCGCCGTCACGCCGTTCGGCCCCGCGACCGCGGCCCAGGAGTGACCGGGCGGGTCGCCGTAGGGGTTACCGGTCGGCCCGGACGCGCCGGTCTCGCCGAGGCCCCAGGTCGTGCCCAGCGACGCGGCGACGGTGGTGGCCAGCCAGCCGGCGAACGGCTCGGTCGCGCCGCGCAGGCCGGCCGGCCGCGGCGCCCCGGCGAACTGCGCCTTGGCTCCTTCCAGGGTGTAAACCACAAGTCCACCGCGGTAGAACGCCGAGCAGCCGGGCACGGCCACCAGCGCGGCGGAGATGAGCCCGCCCGCGGCGGACTCGGCGACGGCGATCGACTCGCCGCGGGCGGCCAGTCGCTCGGCGGCGGCGTGGGCGGGTTCGGTCAGCGCGGTGGGGAGCACGGGCCGATGCTAGGCCTGACCCGTCGTCAGCGCCCCTTCTTGCGGGTCGACTGCGCGAAGCGTCCGGCGTGTCCGAGGGCCTTCGAGGTCTTCGTCGGCCCGGCGTGCTTCTTCTCGATCCGCTCGCTCAAGTGCCGCGCTCCGGCACCGATCACGGGCACGGCGATCGCCATGATCAGCCAACGGCGGAATCGACGCGTCAGGAACACCCACATGGCATCAAGCCTGCCCCGCCGGTGCGGGCGTAAGCGGGTGGGGTCGGGGATGATGGCCACATGGCCCAACGCTCCGCGGTGAGTTTCGACGACGCACGTCGCCTCGTCCGCGACCATCTGCTCGACCGCTGGACCTCCACCGACGGTCGCCTCGTCATCGCCCAACAGGGGTTCACGGACACCACCCGCTGGCGGGTCGTCGCGCACGCCGAACCGGTCGGCGACGAGGCCGACGACGCCCCGCCGCCCCCCAACCTCACCGCGACGGCGTTCCTCGTCGACAAGACGTCGGGCCAGATCACCGAGATCCCGGTCGTCGGCCACGAGCCCGAGCTGGACGCGATGCTCCCCTGGGGCGTCCCGGACTGACCTCGCCGTGTCAAGAAAGGGGGCTCTCCTGACTGATCCGTGGGTCATCGGCCAGGCAGAGCGGGGCGGTGGCCGCCGAG
>NZ_BAAAHE010000046.1 GCF_039525035.1 Sporichthya brevicatena | reverse complement strand
CGGGATCCTGTTGGCCTCAACCCTGATCTGGATCAAGACCGACTTGATCAACACGCCCTAGGCGCGGGTCAGCCCTTCGCGCGGCCGAGCACGACGAGGACGTCGGCGGTGAAGGGCACGTCGTCGGAGAGCTTCACCGCGGAGGTCGGCAGGCCGAGTGTCGCCGCGATGGTCTCCCCGAGCGCCCGCGCGTCCGGCAGCGAGGTCCGGACGAGGACGACACTCGCCGCCCCGGCAGGCGCGCTGCCGCCGTCGACGTACTCGTAGCCGGCGTTGAGGACGTCGGCGCGGACGTCCGACTCGCGGATGCCGGCGTTCGGCGCGAGCTGGACCTGGATGCGCGGCGTCGCGTCCCCGCGCCCCTCGCCCGGCTCGCCGCCGAGCAGGTCCCGGACGACCGGCAGTGCCGCGGCCACGTCCAGTCCGTGGCCCGAGTCGTCGAGCGGCAGCACGGCGACCCCGAGCTTGCCCGCGGCGCCGTCCCGGGACAGGCCCGTGACGACCGCCCCGAGCAGGTCGACGGGCAGACCGGGCGCGGCGAGGATGCCGAAGTCGAGCAGCAGGTCACGCCCGGCGCCGAACCCGCCCGGGAAGGCGCCGGTGAACGCGGTCAGGACGTCCTTCGCGGTGTCCGCGTTCCGGACGCGCGCGAGGGCCTGAGCCCCCGTCAGATTCTGTTCCCCGACGCGGATGCCGCCGAGCCGGTCGACCAGCAGGGTGAACTCGGTCTGGTCGAGGACCCAGCTGCCGACGAGCGGAACCCCGAGCAGCTCCGCGAGCGCCTCGCGCGTCAGCGTCGGGCCCGCCTCGGCGAGGGCGCTGCGCAGCGTCAGGCGGCCCTCACCCTCGACGGGCAGGACGAGGTCGGCGGGCACGGTCACGAGGGCGCCCTTGCCTCCCCCGCGCCGGTCGTGCAGCAGGATCGCCGACGTCGCGGCCTCCGAGTTCGCGGCCTGGACCTGGAACAGCACCGCGACGCGGTCCTGGCCCATCACGTGGTGGCCGGTGTCGACCGACTCCCCCGACGAGCTCCACGGCTTCCAGAACACGACCCCGGCGATCAACGCGATCAGACCCAGCGTCACCCCGAGCAGCAGCCGGCGTTCCCGCCGCTGCTCCCGCCGGTCGACCTTCCGGCCGGCCCGCGAGTGCATGAAGTTCAGCCAGCTCGAGACCTCCTCGTCGGCCTCGGAGTCGGCCTCGACGAACGCGAACTGCTCGGTGCTGTACGCCTTCTCGCCTGCCTGCTCCCCCGGCGCGGGGGGCGTCTCCGGCCCGTCGTCGCTCATGCCGCGGCTCACGACCGGTAGAGACGGCGCTTGGCGATGTACTGCATGACGCCGTCGGGGACGAGGTACTGGATGGACCGGTCGGTGGCGACGCGGGCGCGGCAGTCCGTCGAGGAGATCGCGAGCGCGGGGATCTCGACCAGGCTCACCTTCGCGCCGGGCAGGCCCGGGTCCGCGAGCGCGTGGCCCGGCCGGGTGCAGCCGACGAAGTGGGCGAGTTCGAACAGCGTCGCCGGATCGCGCCAGGTGAGGATCTCCGAGAGCGCGTCCGCGCCGGTGATGAAGAACAGTTCGGTGCCCGGGCCGTAGGCGTCGCGCAGGTCGCGCAGGGTGTCGATCGTGTACGTCGGGCCGGGCCGGTCGATGTCGACGCGGCTGACCGAGAACCGCGGGTTCGAGGCGGTCGCGATCACGGTCATCAGGTAACGGTCCTCGGCGGGCGCGACCTCGCGCCCCTCCTTCTGCCACGGCTGCCCGGTGGGCACGAAGACGACCTCGTCGAGGCCGAAGGAGTCCGCGACGGCCGCCGCGGCCACGAGGTGCCCGTGGTGGATCGGGTCGAAGGTGCCGCCCATCACCCCGAGGCGAGGTCCCGGCGCGCTCACGGCAGCGTCCGCACCAGGGGTCACCGCCGGGCTGGCGTCACTTGTGGCGGTTGAAGGACAGCGTGCCGAGCAGCATCAGGGTGAGCACGACGAACACGGAGACCCCGACCAGGTAGGGCTCGTGCTGGGTGCGCTCGGCGTGCTCGGCCTCGGCGGCAACCACGATGTTGGTCACGGTCTGCACGATCACGGCGTCGGCTCTCCTGGATCTTGCGGCTCACTACTGCGGACAGGCGTCAGGACGCAGCATTTCACGTCCCCTTCTTGGCAGAGTGGGCGGCATGCGACTCCTGGTGCTCGGCGGGACGCGGTTCGTCGGGCGCGCGCTCGTGGACGACGCGTTGGCGCGGGGCTGGGAGGTCACCGCGGTGCACCGGGGGCTGACCGGCGCGCTGCCCGCCGGGGTCCGCGTCCGGACCGCCGACCGGACGTCCGAGGCCGCTCTCGCGGACGCCCTGGGCGACGGGACCTGGGACGCCGTCGTCGACACCTGGGCCGGGGCGCCGGCGGTCGCCGGGCTCTCCGCGCGCCTGCTCCGGGGCCGCGCGGGCCGGCTCGGGTACGTCTCGTCGCTGTCGGTGTACGAGTGGGGCGCGCACGGAAACGAGTCCTCGCCGGTCGTCGCCGGCGACCCGGCCGCCACCGACGGCGACTACGCCGCGGTCAAGCGCGGCGCCGAACTCGCCCTGACCGAGGTCTTCCCCGACGCCGTCCTCGCCCGCGCGGGGCTCATCCTGGGCCCGCACGAGGACATCGGCCGGCTGCCCTGGTGGCTGGACCGGATCGCCCGCGGCGGCCCCGTGGTGGCCCCGGGACGGCCCGCGCGGCCCCTGCAGTACGTCGACGCCCGCGACCTCGCCCGCTGGCTCCTGGACGGCGTCGCGGGAGACCTCGCGGGCCCCGTGGACGTCGTCAGCCGCTCCGGGCACGCGACGACGGCCGACCTGCTGCAGGCCTGCGTCGAGGTGACCGGCTCCGACGCCCGGCTGGTCTGGGTCGACGAGGAGCGCCTCGCGGCCGCCGGTGCCCAGCCGTGGACCCACCTGCCCTGCTGGGTCCCGGAGTCCGGCGAGTTCGCCGGCTTCCTGGAGTCCGACACCTCCCTCGCCGCCGCGACCGGCCTGGCCTGCCGCCCGGTCCGCGACACCGTCGCCGACACCTGGGCCTGGCTCCAGGCCGAGCCCCGGCCGCCCCAGCGCCCCGACCGCCCCGTCCACGGCCTCCCGGCCGAGATCGAGGCCCACCTCCTCGCGGGATGACGTCCCGCAGACCCCCCGTGTCAGCCCGCACCAGGGCCGACACCCCACCGCTGCGGGATGACGTCCCGCAGACCCCCGTGTCAGCCCGCACCAGGGCCGACACCCCACCGCTGCGGGACGTCATCCCGCAGGGGTGGGTCAGCCGCGGATGTGGCCGTCGCCGGTGACGACGTACTTGGTGCTGGTCAGCTCCGGGAGGCCCATGGGGCCGCGGGCGTGGAGCTTCTGGGTCGAGATGCCGATCTCGGCGCCGAAGCCGAACTCCCCGCCGTCGGTGAACCGGGTCGAGGCGTTGACGACGACCGCGGCGGCGTCGACGGCCGCGACGAACCGGCGCGCAGCGCCCTGGCTGCGGGTCACGATCGCCTCGGTGTGGCCGGATCCGTGCTCGCGGATGTGGGTGATCGCGTCCTCGAGCGACGGGACGACGGCGGCGGCGATGTCGAGGCTGAGGTACTCGGTGTCCCAGTCCTCGGCGGTCGCGGGGACCACCTCGGCGCCGGCGAGGCGGGCGAACTCGGCGTCGCCGTGGACCGTGACGCCGACCTGGCCCAGCGCCGCCACGGCCCGCGGGACGAACGCCTCCGCGACGTCGGCGTGCACGAGGACGGTCTCGGCCGCGTTGCAGACGCTCGGGCGTTGCGCCTTGGCGTTGACGAGAATCCTCTCGGCGACGTCGAGGTCGGCGTCCGCGTCGACATAGACGTGGCAGTTGCCGACGCCGGTCTCGATCACCGGCACCGTCGACTCCTCGACGACCGACTTGATCAGCGACGCCCCGCCGCGCGGGATCAGGACGTCGACCAGGCCGCGGGCGCGCATCAGGTGCTTGACGGCGTCGTGCGTGTCGCCGGGGACGAGCTGGACGGCGTCGGCGGGCAGGGCGGCGGACACGATCCCGTCGCGCAGCGCGGCCACGATCGCGGTGTTGGACGCCTTCGCCGAGGACGAGCCGCGCAGCAGCACCGCGTTGCCGGACTTCAGCGCCAGGCCGGCGCCGTCGGCGGTCACGTTCGGGCGGGCCTCGTAGATGATCCCGACGACCCCGAACGGGACGCGGACCTGCCGCAGCTCCAGGCCGTTCGGCAGCGTCGAGCCGCGGACGACCTCCCCGACCGGGTCGGGCAGCCCGGCGACGTCCCGCAGGCCCTGGGCCATGCCGGCGATGCGCCCGTCGTCCAGCCGCAGCCGGTCGATGATCGCCGGCGGCGTCCCCCCGGCCTCGGCGCGCGCGCAGTCGGCGGCGTTGGCCTCCAGGATCTGCGGCGCCGCGGCGAGCAGGGCGTCGGCCATCGCGTGCAGCGCGGCGTCCTTGGTGGCCCGGGAGGCCACGGCCAGGTCGGTCGCGGCCACGCGGGCCCGGCGGGCGGTGTCGAGGACAGCGGTCTCGTCGCTCATGACCGCGAGTCTAGTTCGCGTCCGTCCGCGCCTCGCACCGCGATTTCCGCAGGTCAGCCGCCCTGTCAAAAAAGGGTGTCACCCTTTTTTGACGGGGCCGGGGGGCCGGGGGCGGTCAGAAGGGGCGGACGCCGGGGCTGACCAGGGGCGTCGTGCCGCCGCGGCGGCGGTAGGTCTCGCGGTCGACGACCTCGAGGCCGACGATCGACCAGGCCGGGAGGCCCGCGGTGATGCGGTGCTCCCCCCACAGGCGCAGGGCCATGGCCAGGGCGTCGTGGACGTCCGGGGCCTCCTCCCAGTACCGGACCTCGGCCCGGTCGGCGGCGTAGCGGCCCGACATCAGGAACGGGTGGTCGAGCCCGAGCCGCTCCAGCCCGGCGCGGACCTCGTCCGGGCAGACCGCGGGTCCGGCGACCGTGACGGTGACGTGCCACAGTCGCTCACCGTCACCGCCGTTGCCGTCGACGGCGCGCAACCGTCCGCGGAAAACACCTGAGGGATCGTCCACGGTGGCCTTTCGATTCCGGTCAGTTACGGAGAGTGGCGGAGGAGTACCAGGTCGTCCCGATGGACGATCTCGCGTTCGTACGCCGGTCCCAGTTCTGCGGCGAGGTCCCGGGTCGAGCGCCCGAGCAGACCCGGAATCTCTGCCGCATCAAAGTTGACCAGCCCGCGGGCCACCGCGTGACCGTTTTCGTCCAGAAGGTCCACGGGATCTCCGGCGACGAACGTCCCGGCGACCCCCGTCACGCCCGCCGGCAGGAGCGATTTCCGGCCTCCGACCACGGCTTTCACCGCTCCGGCGTCCAGCGTCAGCGACCCGCGCGGGGTGGTCGCGTGGGCGAGCCAGAGCAGGCGCGTGGCCGCCCTGCGCCCGGTCTTCGTGAAGTGGGTGCCGACCGGTCCCCCGGTGAGGGCCGCGTCGGCGGACGCCGCGGCGGCGAGGACGACCGGGATGCCGGCCGTGGTCGCGATACGGGCCGCGTCGACCTTGGTGGTCATGCCCCCGGTGCCGACGCCGGCCGACCCGGCCCGGCCGAGCACGACCCCGTCGAGGTCCTGCGGACCCCGCACCTCGGAGATCAGCGTCGCGCCCGGCTTGCGGGGGTCGCCGTCGTAGAGCCCGTCGACGTCGGAGAGCAGCACGAGCAGGTCCGCGTGGACCAGGTGCGCCACCAGCGCCGCGAGCCGGTCGTTGTCGCCGAACCGGATCTCGTGGGTCGCCACCGTGTCGTTCTCGTTGACGATCGGGACGGCCCGCATCTCCAGCAGCCGGTACAGGGTCCGCTGGGCGTTGCGGTGGTGCGCGCGCCGGATCATGTCCTCGGCGGTCAACAGGACCTGACCGACCGTCAGGTTGTAGCGGGCAAAGGATTGTGCGTACCGCGCGACCAGCAGACCCTGCCCGACGCTGGCCGCCGCCTGCTGGGTGGCGAGGTCCTTCGGACGGGTCTTGAGCGACAGTGGTGCGAGCCCGGCAGCGATCGCACCGGACGAGACGAGCACGACGTCGACACCGGCCTTGCGCCGCGCGGCGATCACGTCCACGAGGGCGTCGACGCGCTCGTTGTCGATCCCCCCGCGCGCGGTGGTCAGCGAGGACGACCCGATCTTGACGACGACGCGGCGGGCGGCGAGGACGTCCCCGCGACGGCCCGCCCGGGCCGGGGTCACCGACCCTCCAGGCGCAGGTCCGTCCCCCGACGCCCGTGGAGGAGCTCGGCCCCCGCGGCGATCGTCGGTTCCCAGTCGAAGACGACGGCGTCGTCGCCGAGTCCGTCCGGCGCCGCGGGCGTGACGCGGCCGGCGATGATGACCGTGTCGCCCTCCTGCGCGCCGAGCTTGAACAGCTGCTCCTCGATCCCGAGGCGGGCGAGCCGGTCGGCGAGGTAGCCGACGGCCTCGGGGTTGGAGAAGTCCGTCTGGCGCACCCAGCGCCGGGGCTTCTCGCCCCGGACGACGTAGGCCACGCCCTCGTCGGTCTGCTCCTTGGTGACGGTGAAGCCGCTCTCCCCCACCGCGGCGGGGCGCAGGACGATCCGCTCCGGCTCGGGGGCGGGCGCGGCGGCCCGGGCGGCGGTGACGAGCTCCGCGAGCGCGAACCCGAGCGCCCGCAGGCCGTCGTGGCTGACCGCGGACACCTCCAGCACCCGCAGGCCGCGGGCCTCCAGGTCGGGGCGCACGAGCTCGGCCAGGTCACGGCCTTCGGGGATGTCGACCTTGTTCAGCGCCACGATGCGCGGCCGGTCCTCCAGACCGCCGTAGGAGGCCAGCTCGGACTCGATGACGTCCAGGTCGGAGATCGGGTCGCGGCCGGGCTCCAGCGTCGCGCAGTCGAGCACGTGCACGAGCACGGAGCAGCGCTCGACGTGCCGCAGGAACTCCAGCCCCAGGCCCTTGCCCTGCGACGCCCCGGGGATCAGGCCGGGCACGTCCGCGATCGTGAACCGCACGTCGCCGGCCTGCACGACACCGAGGTTCGGCACGAGGGTGGTGAACGGGTAGTCGGCGATCTTCGGCCGCGCGGCGGACATCGCCGCGATCAGCGAGGACTTGCCGGCGCTCGGGTACCCGACGAGCGCGACGTCCGCGACCGACTTGAGCTCCAGGACGACCGAGAGCGACTCCCCCGGCTCGCCGAGCAGCGCGAAGCCGGGCGCCTTGCGGCGGGTCGAGGCGAGGGCGGCGTTCCCGAGCCCGCCACGGCCGCCCTGGGCGAGCACGAAGCGGGTGCCGGGGCCGAGCAGGTCGGTGACGAACTGCCCGTCGACCGTGGTCACCGAGGTGCCGTCGGGGACGCGCAGCTCGATGTCGGCGCCGTCCGCGCCGCTGCGGTTGCTCCCCTGGCCGGCCTTGCCGGAGGCGGCCCGGCGGTGCGGCGAGTGGTGGTAGTCGAGCAGCGTCGTCACGCCGGGGTCGACGACCAGGACGACGTCGCCGCCGCGCCCGCCGTTGCCGCCGTCGGGGCCGCCGAGCGGCTTGAACTTCTCGCGGTGGATGGAGGCGCAGCCGTCCCCGCCGTCGCCGGCAGCCACGTGCAGCACCACGCGGTCGACGAAGGTGGTCACGAACTTCTCTCCAGACACGCGACGAGGGTGGACCGCAGCGCGCGGGCCACCCTCGGAGCGAAGATTGCGGTGGCGGTTACTCCGCCGGAACGATGTTGACGACCTTGCGACCCCGACGGGTGCCGAACTCCACGGCGCCCGCGGTGAGCGCGAACAGAGTGTCGTCACCGCCACGGCCGACGTTCAAACCGGGGTGGAAGTGGGTGCCGCGCTGCCGGACGATGATCTCGCCGGCGTTGACGACCTGGCCACCGAAGCGCTTGACGCCGAGGCGCTGCGCGTTGGAGTCGCGACCGTTGCGCGTGGACGACGCGCCCTTCTTGTGTGCCATGACGCGTGCCCCTACTTCCCGGTGGTGATGCCGGTGACCTTCACCTGGGTCAGCTTCGAGCGGTGACCCTGGCGGACGCGGTGCCCCGACTTGTTCTTGTAGTGCAGGATCTCGATCTTCGGGCCCTTGGTGTGGGCGACCACCTCGGCGGTGACCTTCACCTTCGCCAGGGCAGCGGCGTCGCTGGTGACGGACGAACCGTCCACCAGCAGCACGGCCGGAAGCTCCAGCGTGGAACCGGGCTCGCCGCTGACACGGTCGAGCTCGACGACGTCGCCGGTGGCGACCTTCTCCTGACGGCCGCCGGCGCGGACGATCGCGTACACCGCGGGCTCACTCTCTGTGGATCGAAACACGACAACTGCAACTGCTGTGGAACTGCTCGGTGGGCGCGCGCGAGACCATGACGCGCAGCGCCGACGGGTCAGGCTACCTGAGCCGGAGACCTCGCCTCAAACCGAGGCCCGGGCCGGGGTTCGGGCCGGGGTTCATGCCGTCACCGGTTCCGGTGCCTTCACCGGCGAGGACGCCCGGCGACGGCGCCGAGCCGGCTTCGCCTCGGGCTCCTCCTCGACCGCGGCATCCGGGTCGTCCGGCGAGGCGGTCACGGTGGACGGACCGGTCTCCTCCGGCGTCTGCGCGGCCGCGTCGGCGGCTCCTGCGGCCGCCGCCTCGTCGACGTCGGTGCTGGTCAGCGCGGGGGCGTCCTCGACGACCGCGTCCGCCTCGGTCTCCGCCTCGAGGGCGAGGGCCTCGTCGGGGAGGTCGGTCGACTCGGTCGGAGCGGCCGCGTCGGCGTCGCTGCGACCCCGGCCGCCCCGGCGACGCCGGGAGCGGCCCGAGGCCGCCGGGGCGTCCGCGTCGGCGGGACCGCGCTGAGCCGGCGGGCCGGGCTTCGGGACCGCCGCCGCCCGGTCGGGCTGCTCGGTCCGCACGACGATGCCGCGGCCGTTGCAGTGCTCACAGCTGTGGGAGAACGCCTCGAGCAGGCCCTGCCCGATCTTCTTGCGCGTCATCTGGACCAGGCCGAGCGAGGTGACCTCGGCGACCTGGTGCTTGGTGCGGTCCCGGCCGAGGCACTCGACGAGGCGGCGCAGCACGAGCTCGCGGTTCGACTCCAGGACCATGTCGATGAAGTCGACGACGATGATCCCGCCGATGTCCCGCAGCCGGAGCTGGCGGACGATCTCCTCCGCCGCCTCCAGGTTGTTGCGGGTGACGGTCTCCTCGAGGTTGCCGCCCTGCCCGGTGAACTTGCCGGTGTTGACGTCGACGACCGTCATGGCCTCGGTCCGGTCGATCACCAGCGAACCGCCCGAGGGCAGCCACACCTTGCGGTCGAGGGCCTTCAGAATCTGCTCGTCGATGCGGTGCGCGGCGAACACGTCCTGCTCGGCCGTCCACTGCGAGACGCGGTCGCGCAGGTCGGGCGCGGCGCTGTCGACGTACTCCGAGACCTCGGTCCAGGCGGCGTCGCCGGCGACGACGAGCGAGGTGAAGTCCGAGTTGAAGATGTCGCGGACGACGCGGATCGTCAGGTCCGGCTCGCCGTGCAGCAGCGCGGGCGCCGACGCCGACTTCGCCTTCTTCTGAATGGCCTCCCACTGCTTGGCCAGCCGCTCGACGTCCGCCGCGAGCTCGGCCTCGGACGCGCCCTCGGCCGCGGTGCGGATGATGACGCCCGCGTCCTCGGGGACGACCTTCTTCAGGATGGCCTTGAGCCGCGCCCGCTCGGTGTCGGGGAGCTTGCGGCTGATGCCGGTCATCGAGCCCTCGGGCACGTAGACCAGGTAGCGGCCGGGCAGCGAGATCTGGCTGGTCAGCCGGGCGCCCTTGTGGCCGACCGGGTCCTTGGTGACCTGCACGAGCACCGACTGGCCGGACTTGAGCGCGTGCTCGATCCGCTTCGGCTGGCCCTCCAGGCCCTCGAAGTTGACCTCGCCCGCGTACAGAACGGCGTTGCGGCCCTTGCCGATGTCGACGAACGCCGCCTCCATCGAGGGCAGGACGTTCTGCACCCGGCCCAGGAAGACGTCGCCCATCAGCGAGGACGACTCGCGCTTGTTCACGTAGTGCTCGACGAGGACGCCGTCCTCCAGCACCGCGATCTGCGTGCGCTCCTTGCCCTGCCGGACGACCATGACGCGCTCGACCGACTCGCGCCGGGCCAGGAACTCGGCCTCGGTGATGATCGGCACGCGGCGACGACCGGCCTCGCGGCCCTCACGGCGGCGCTGCTTCTTGGCCTCGAGTCGCGTGGAGCCGCGCACCGAGGTGACCTCGTCGTCGCTGCTGCTCCCCCGCGACCGCTCGCGGGTGCGGGTACGTGCGGCGGTCGGCTCGGCGTCGTCGGACCCCCCGCCCTCGCCGTCCCCACCGCGGCGACGCCGGCGCCGACGGCGGCGCGAGGTGCCCTCGCCGGTCTCGTCGCCGTTGTCCTCGCCGTCACCGGTGGTGGTGTCGTCCTCGGCGCGCTCGTCGTCGGAGGAGTCCGCGTCGGCCTCGTCGTCGTTGGCGTCGGACGCCTCGCCCGCCCGGCCACCGCGACCGCGGCGGCCGCGACCGCCCCGGCGACGCCGGCGCCGGGTCGGGCCGGTGCCCTCGTCGTCGTCGTCATCGTCGTCGGAGCCCGCCTCGGCGAGCGCCTCCTCGACGGAGTCCGCGTCGATCGACAGACCCTCGCCGATCAGGTCCTCGACGTTCTCGACCACGGCGTCGAGCGCCTCGTCGGCGTCGCTCGCCTTGCGGCGGGACCGCCGGCGCGGGGGCGGCACGACCTCGGGATCGGGCGCCTGGAACAGCACGACGGGCGGCGGGACCGGTGCGCCGGATGCGTCGGCGTCCGCGGCGGCCTCGGCATCCTCGTCGGGAACCTCAGCCTCGACCTCAACCTCAGCTTCAACCTCGACCGCAGCGTCCGCCGTCGGCTCCTCGACGACCGGCTCCGGCTCGGGTGCGGGTTCGGCGGGGACGGCCTTCTTGCGGGTCCGGCGGGCCTTGGGCTTCTCCTCGGCGACCGGCTCCGCGGCGGCGGCCTCGGCGGTCGGCTCGGCGGTGGGCTCGGGCGCCGGCTCGGCCGGGACGGCCTTCTTGCGGGTCCGGCGGACCTTGGGCTTCTCCTCCGCGGCCGGCTCCGCCGCAGCCTCGGCGACCGGCGCGGTCTCGGCGACCGGTGCGGTCTCGGCGACCGGGGGCCCGGCGGGGCGGGCGGCGGCCCGACGGCGCCGGGGCGCGGTCGAGGTCTCGGTGGTGGTGCTGTCCTGAGCGGCGGCGTCGGTGTCGACGGTGCCGGTCGGCTCGTTCTCGAGCATCCGGTTGTCTCTGTTTCCGGTCACCGGGCGCGCCTGCGCTGGTCGGCGTAGGTGCGTCGCGCAGCGACCTAAGTCTGGGTTGGTCCGTCGCGCCGGTGTGGCGGCAGCGTCCGGACGGGCGGGTCGAACAAAACCTGGATGGTTCCGACGGCGTGACGATCAGCCGGGTGTTGCAGGGGCCAGCGGGTCGTGCACCTCGGCGGAATCAGCACCGAGCAGGCCCTGCGCCAGCCTCGTCACCCTGGGTGACTGCAGCGGCCGCAGGTCGGCAACTCGGGCGAGTCCCGCGAGGACGTCATCGGGTCGGACAGCGGGTGTGACGTGCCGTACGACCACGTCGAGTATCGCACAGGGGGCGTCGTTCGTCCCGTCGCGCCACTCGGCCCCGCGGACCGCGGCTGCGACGACGGCGGCCCGGGCGTCGAAGGTGCGGGGTCCGTTCTTGGTGGTGCGGGTCACCTCGACGACCTCGGTCGCGAGGAACGCGGCGAGCGCCTTCTCGGCCTCGACCTCGGTGACGCCGGGCAGCTCGATGGCCCACCGCGAGGCCTGGAGCAGGTCGGCCAGGGCCCCGGGCGGGGCCTCGACGACCTGCAGGATGTCCAGCCCGTCGGGCAGGGCGGCGTTCAGCTCGGCCTGCAGCTGCGCCGGGTCGCGGACCTCCGCGAGGCCGATCTCCAGGTACTCGGCGTCACTGGCGACGCCGGTCGGCGCGGCGTTGGCGTACGAGACCTTGGGGTGCGGGGTGAAGCCGGCCGAGTACGCCATCGGCACCCGGGCCCGGCGCAGGGCCCGCTCGAACGCGCGCGCGAAGTCGCGGTGGCTGGTGAAGCGCAGACGGCCCCGTTTGGCGTAACGGATGCGCAGCCGCTGGACGGTGGGCGGGGGCGGCGGCCCCTCGGGCTTGCGGGCCACTCAGGTTCCTGCCTGCACGGCGCCCGACCCGACGCCCGACCCGACGCCCGACCCGACGACGGACAGCGGGAGCAGCGTCCGCCCCGTCGGCCCGACCTCGATGGCCGTGCCGAGGGTGTTGCAGACGCCGCAGTCGAAGCACGGCGTCCAGCGGCAGTCCTCCACGTCGGCGGCGGAGGTCGGGTCCTCCGCCGCGGCGAGGGCCTCCTGCCAGTCGTCCCAGAGCCAGTCCTTGTCCAGCCCGGAGTCCAGGTGGTCCCAGGGCAGGATCTCGTCGAAGTCGCGCTCGCGGGTCGTGTACCAGGCGACGTCGACGCCGGTGCCGGCCAGCGCCGAGTCCGCGCAGCGCATCCAGCGGTCGAACGAGAAGTGCTCGCTCCAGCCGTCGAAGCGGCCGCCGTCGCGCCACACGGCCTCGATGACCGCGCCGACGCGCCGGTCGCCGCGGGAGAGCAGTCCTTCGACGATGCCGGGCTTGCCGTCGTGGTACCGGAAGCCGATGGCCCGGCCGTACCGCTTGTCCTCGCGGACGGTGTCGCGGAGCTTCTTCAGCCGCGCGTCGGTGGTCTCGTGGTCGAGCTGGGCCGCCCACTGGAACGGCGTGTGCGGCTTCGGCACGAACCCGCCGATCGAGACCGTGCAGCGGATGTCCCGCGAGTTCGAGGCGTCACGCCCGGCCTGGATGACCTTCTTCGCGAGCTCGGCGATCTGCAGGACGTCCTCGTCGGTCTCCGTCGGGAGCCCGCACATGAAGTAGAGCTTCACCTGCCGCCAGCCGTGCGCGTACGCGGTGGTGACGGTGCGGATCAGGTCCTCCTCGGTGACCATTTTGTTGATCACCTTGCGCATGCGCTCGGACCCGCCCTCGGGGGCGAAGGTCAACCCGGAGCGGCGGCCGTTGCGCGTGAGCTCCTCGGCGAGCGTCACATTGAACGCGTCGACGCGGGTACTCGGCAGCGACAGCGAGATCTTGTCCGCCTCGTAGCGGTCGGCCAGGCCCTTCGCGACCTCGCCGATCTCGGAGTGATCGGCGCTGGAGAGCGAGAGCAGCCCGACCTCCTCGAAGCCGGTGTTCTCCAGGCCGGCCTGGACCATCGCGCCGATCGTCGTGATCGAGCGCTCGCGCACCGGGCGCGTGATCATGCCCGCCTGGCAGAAGCGGCAGCCGCGGGTGCAGCCGCGGAAGATCTCGACGCTGAAGCGCTCGTGCACGGTCTCGGCCAGCGGCACCAGCAGCTTGCGCGGGTACGGCCAGGAGTCCAGGTCGGAGACCGTGTGCTTGCGGACCCGGCGCGGCACGTCCGGGTGGTTGGGCTCGACGCTCGCGATCGCCCCGTCGGGGCCGTAGGTGACGTCGTAGAAGCGCGGGACGTAGACGCCGCCGGACACCGCGAGGCGCAGCAGCAGCTCGTCGCGGCCGCCGGGCGAGCCCTCGCCCTTCCACTCGCGGACGACCTCGGTGATCGCGCCGACGACCTCCTCGCCGTCGCCGAGGACGGCGGCGTCGAGGAAGTCCGCGATCGGCTCCGGGTTGAACGCGGCGTGCCCGCCGGCGATCACCACCGGGTGGGTCTCGTCGCGGTCGCGGGCGAAGATGGGGATCCCCGCGAGGTCGAGGGCGTTGAGCAGGTTCGTGTAGCCGAGCTCGGTCGAGAAGCTGACGCCGAACAGGTCGAACGCGCCGACCGGGCGGTGGGCGTCGACGGTGAACTGCGGGACGCCGTGCTCACGCATCAGCGCCTCGAGGTCCGGCCACACCGCGTAGGTGCGCTCGGCGAGAACGCCGTCCTTCTCGTTGAGCACCTCGTAGAGGATCTGCACGCCCTGGTTGGGCAGGCCGACCTCGTACGCGTCCGGGTACATCAGGCACCAGCGGACCTCGGCGGCGTCCCAGTCCTTGACCGTGGAGTTGAGCTCACCGCCGATGTACTGGATCGGCTTCTGCACCCGGGGCAGCAGGGCCTCCAGGCGGGGGAAGATCGACTCGACGGGCATGGGTCCAGGGTAGGGGCTCGCCGGCGGTGTGACTCACGTCATAACCGGGGGGTGACACCCCTTGTCGATTTCGCCGCCGACCGTTCGTGGACAGAGTGAGAGCCGGCCACGAGGTCGGCCCGCACACCCAGAGGAGCTCGCCATGACGCAGTACCTGTTCTCCGTCATCCACGACTGGAGCGAGATGCCGGAGCCCGACGTGATGGAGCAGATGTTCGCCGACGTCGACGCCTTCAACAAGAAGGTCACCGAGGCCGGCCACTGGGTCTTCGGCGGCGGTCTCTGTCCGCCCGAGACGGCCACCGTCGTGAACAACGTCGACGGCAAGGTCACCACGACCGACGGCCCCTACGTCGAGACCAAGGAGATGCTCGGCGGGTTCTGGATCCTCGAGCTGCCCGACCTCGACGCCGCGCTGGCACTGGCCGCGGAGGCCTCGGTGGCGTGCCGCAACCCGATCGAGGTCCGGCCGTTCCAGGCCGAGCCCGAGGCGTGATCCCGGACCCGATCGCCGAGGTCTTCCGCACCGAGTACGGCCGCTGCGTCTCGACGCTCACCCGCGTCCTCGGCGACATCTCGCTCGCCGAGGACGCGGTGGCCGACGCGTTCACCGTCGCGGTCGCGCAGTGGGACCCGAACGACCTCCCGCCCAACCCGGGCGGGTGGATCACCACCACCGCGCGCCGCCGCGCCATCGACCGACTGCGCCGCGAGTCGACGCGGGAGGCCCGGCACGCCGAGGCCCTTCTGCTGCAGGGCGACGACGACCCGTTCAGCACGGCCGAGGAGGTGGGACCGGTGCGCGACGACCGCCTGCGGATGCTGTTCACCTGCTGCCACCCGGCCCTCGCCCCCGACGCCCGCGTCGCCCTGACGCTCCGTCTGCTCGGCGGGCTGGAGACGCCCGACGTGGCGCGTGCGTTCCTCGTCGCCGAACCGACGCTCGCGCAGCGGATCGTCCGCGCCAAGAAGAAGATCAAGGACGCGAACATCCCCTACCGGGTGCCGCGGGACGCGGACCTGCCCGAGCGCCTCTCCGGCGTGCTCGCGGTGATCTACCTGATCTACAACGCCGGTCACTCCTCCCCGAGCGGACCGACCCTGCAGCGCGTCGAGCTGTGCGACGAGGGCGTCCGGCTCGCGCGGCTCGTCGTCGAACTGATGCCCGACGAGCCCGAGGCGGTCGGACTGCTGGCGCTGCTGCTCCTGCTGGAGTCGCGGCGTCCGGCCCGCACCGCGGCCGACGGTTCGCTGGTGCTGCTCGCCGACCAGGATCGCTCGCGCTGGCTGCGCGACCTGATAGCTGAGGGGCAGTCACTCGTCCGCGCGTGCCTGCGCCGCAACGCCCCCGGGCCGTACCAGATCCAGGCCGCGATCAACGCCGTGCACGCCGACTCCGTCGACGGCTCCCCCACCGACTGGCGGCAGATCGTCGCGCTCTACGACCAGCTGATGGCGATTGCCCCCACGCCCGTCGTCGCCCTCAACCGCGCGGTCGCGCTCGCCGAGCTCGACGGCCCCACCGTCGCCCTCGCCGAGATCGAACGCCTCGACCTCGCGAGCTACCAGCCGTACTGGGTCGCCCGCGCCGAGCTCCTGGTCCGCGCCGACCGGCCCGCCGAAGCCGCCGTGGCGTTCGACCGCGCCCTCGCCCTCACCGACAACGCCGTCGAGCACGCGCACCTGTCGCAGCGCCGCGCCGCCCTCTGAGGCGCCCCACCCCGTCCGCTTCACCAGCCGCACCCCCGCTTCGCCAGCCGGCCCGGGCTGTGAGGCAGGGACTCAGCCGGTGAAGCGCGCGGGGCGGCGAGTGAAGGCGCGCCGCCGCGGAGTCACGGACGCAACGGATAGCGTCTGCGCTCGTGGACTGGGGTGACGCGAGCCGCGATCTCGTGGTGCACGCGGACAACCTCGAGGTGCTGCCGCGAATCCCGGACGGGGCGTTCACGACGATCTACCTCGACCCGCCGTTCAACACCGGTCGGTCGCAGAAGCGGGAGCGGCTGCGGACGGTGCGGTCGACCGAGGGGAAGCGGATCGGCTTCGGCGGGCACACGTACGAGCAGATCGTCACCGGACTGATGGCGTACGACGACACGTTCGCCGACTACTGGTCGTTCCTGTTCCCGCGGCTGGAGCACGCGTGGCGGCTGCTCGCCGAGGACGGGACGCTGTACCTGCACCTGGACTACCGCGAGGTCCACTACGCGAAGGTGGCGCTGGACGCGCTGTTCGGCCGGGAGTGCTTTCTCAACGAGATCATCTGGGCCTACGACTACGGGGCCCGCACCACGAAGAAGTGGCCGGCGAAGCACGACACGATCCTCGTCTACGTCAAGGATCCGAAGCGCTACCACTTCGACTCCGCCGAGGTGGACCGCGAGCCGTACATGGCGCCCGGTCTGGTGACGCCGGAGAAGGCCGCGCGGGGCAAGCTGCCGACCGACGTCTGGTGGCACACGATCGTCTCCCCCACCGGCAAGGAGAAGACCGGCTACCCGACGCAGAAGCCGGAGGGCATCCTGCGCCGGATGATCGCCGCCTCCTCCCGCCCCGGCGACCGGGTCGCGGACTTCTTCGCCGGCTCAGGCACCCTCGGCGCCGTCGCCCAGACCCTCGGTCGCCGGTTCGTCTGCATCGACGCCAGCGCCGACGCCGTCGATGTCATGCGCAAGCGCCTCGGCGACGGCCCCACCTACGTCGCCCTCCCTCACCCCGTGGGGTAGGCGAGGCGCGCGGCGGCGGAGCTGTTGGCGGAGATGTTCAGCAACAACCCGACGGCGGCGAAGTTCGCGAGCATCGCGGTCCCGCCGTAGGACAGGAACGGCAGCGGGAGGCCGGTGATCGGCATCAGGCCGAGCGTCATGCCGATGTTCTCGAAGGCCTGGAAGCCGAACCAGCAGACGACCGCGGCGGCCACCAGGGTGCCGAACAGGTCGGGGGCGCGACGGGCGATCAGGCACCCGCGCCAGACGACGAGCGCGAACAGCAGGACGATCGCGCCGGCGCCGATCAGGCCGGTCTCCTCGCCCGCGACGGTGAAGATGAAGTCGGTGTGCTGCTCGGGCACGAACTTGCCGCCGGTCTGCGTGCCCTGGAACAGGCCGGTGCCGGTCAGGCCGCCGGAGCCGATCGCGATCCGCGCCTGGTTGGCGTTGTAACCGACACCGCTCGGGTCGAGGTTCGGGTTGGCGAAGGCGGCGAAGCGGGCGACCTGGTACTCGCTGAGCAGGTTCGCCTGCACGACGACGACGGCGCCGATCACCGCAGTGACCGCGAGTCCGACGATCCACCGCGCGGGGACGGCGGCGACGACCAAAACGCCGGCGAGGATCGCGACCAGCACCATGATCGAGCCGAGGTCGGGCTGCAGCGCGACGAGCGCGATCGGCACCGCGGCGAGCCCGCAGGCGAGGAACACCTCGAGGTGGGTGAAGCCGGTGCCCGTGCCCTCGCGGCGTTCGGCGAGCACCAGTGCGAGCCCGAGGCAGAGCGCGACCTTGGCGAACTCCACCGGCTGGATCGAGATGCCCGCGATGTTCAACCACGAGTGCGATCCGTTGACCGTCGCCCCCAGCGGAGAGAGCAGCAGGGCGAGGCCGGCGATCGCCAGCAGGTACACCAGCGGCGCGTACATGCGCAGGCGGCGGTAGTCGCCGAGGGCGATCACGGCCGCGAGGCCGAGACCGAGCACGATCGAGACCAGGTGCCGCACGACCGAGGACGTCGGGTCGTCGCCGGCGGCCTGCAGGCGCGGCCGTGTCGCGGAGAACACGAGCACCGAACCGGCGGCGCAGAGCGCGAGCACCGCGGCGGCGAGGACGAGGTCGTGCCCGGTCCGACGTTCGGGCGCGGGACGTCCGGGTAGCCGGACGGTGCCCCGTGCGTGCGGGATCAGCAGCGCCATCACTCGCCCCCGTCCTGCTCCTCGACCCGGCCCGGGAGGGCGGGCGGGAGCCCGTTCGGCCAGACGGCCGCGCGATCGACACCGAGCATCGCGGACAGGACGGCGCGGACGCCGGGCCCGGAGGTCCCCGAGCCGGTGCCGCCCTGAGACACCGTCATGACCGCGACGTAGCGGGACCGGTCGCCCTCCGGGCCGGCGAAGCCGACGAACCAGGAGGTCGGGTCCTCGCCGAAGCGCTCGGCGGTTCCGGTCTTGGCCCCGGCGGGCATCTCGACCAGCGGCCAGCCGGCGAAGACCCCGGCGGCGGTGCCGTTGCGGGCGGTGCCCTCCAGCGCCGCGAGCAGGTACTTGAGGACCTTGGGCGCGACGTCGACCTTGCCGTCGGAGACCGGGGAGAAGGTGCGGACGACGTCCCCGTCCGGCGTGAGCTCGGCCTGGGCGACGCGGGGTCGCCACAGCGTCCCGCCGTTCGCGATCGCGGCGTACACGCGCGCCATCTGCAGCGGCGTCGTCATCGTGTCGCCCTGGCCGATCGAGAAGTTCACGGCGTCGCCGGCCCGCCACTTGGCGCCGTCGATGCAGTTCTCCCGGTCGAGCTGGTGCAGGAAGGCGGCGCGGGCGGCGTCGTCGCCGTAGACGGCGGCGCGGTCGGTGTTCGCGGCCTCGGCCCGCCCGCACGTCGCCTCGCGGGTCTGTTCCCAGTACGACTGCTTGAACTCGCGCGAGGCGATCCGGCCGCCGATCTCACCGGGCAGGTCGATACCCGTCGGGCGACCGAGGCCGAAGATCTCCGCCATCCGCTGCATCGGGTCGGCCGGGTCGGCGACGGGCTTCTCCCCGCCGTCGCGCAGCCACATCTCGTGCGCGATCTTGTAGAAGACGGTGTCGCAGGAGACCTCGAGCGCGCGCGCCAGCGTGATGTATCCGTGCGCCTGCGACTCGTAGTTCTTGAACGTCTGGTTCCCGACCGTGTACGAGCTCGGGCACGGATAGGTCTTGTTGAGGTCGTAGCCGGCCTTCGCCGCGGCGGCGGTGGAGATCACCTTGAACAGCGAGCCGGGCGGGTCCGCCGCGGCGTAGGGCCGCGCGAGCAACGGGGTGCCGGCCTTGTCCGAGACGAGCCGCGCGTAGGTCTTCGCGTCGATGCCGCCGACCCAGTCGGACAGGTTGAACGTCGGCGCGCCCGCCATCGCGACGACGGCGCCGTTGGTCGAGTCGAGGACGACGATCGCGCCGGAGTCCGCCGCGTACTTCCGGCCGCGGTAGTCCGGCACCGTCCGGGCCCGCTCGATGCCCTCGGCCAGCGCACGCTCGGCGATCGCCTGGACCTTGGCGTCGATCGAGGTGAGCAGGTTGTTGCCCGGCCGCGGTGCCGCCGCCTCGACGGTGCTCAGGACGTGGCCGAGGTGATCCACCGTCACGCGGGTGACGCCAGGCGCCCCACGCAGCAGGGAGTCGTACTGCTTCTCCAGGCCGGCACGCCCGACGAGGTTGGCGGCGCCGAGCCGCGGGTCGCGCAGTCCCGCCTCCTTCTGGGCGGCGACGTCCTTCTCGTCAGCCGGCTGCAGGTACCCGAGGACGTGGGCGAGGTTGGCCTTGCCCTCCTGCGGATAGTTGCGGACGCTCACCGAGATCGCCTCGACGCCGGGGAACCGCTCGCGGAACTCGAGGACCTGCATCGCGACCCGGGAGTCGACGTCGACGGCGACCGGCACGGGCTGGTAGGGCGAGCCGTTCCAGCAGGGCGCGGTCACGCCGGGCCCGCAGGGGCGGATCTGCGCGCGCAGGTCGTCGGCGCTGGTGCCGAGGACGCGACCGAGACGGGCGAGCACCGCCCCGCCCCGGTCCGGCTGCCGCGAGAGCGCCGTGCGGTCGACGGTGATCTGGAGCTGGGTGCGGTTCTGGACCAGCGGACGGCCGGCATCGTCGAGGATCAGCCCACGCGGTGCGGGCGTCACGACCTCGCGGATGGTGTTGGCGTCGGCCGCCGCGGCGTACGCGTCGGAGTCGACCGACTGCAAGTACGCCAGCCGGCCCGCGAGCAGGACCATCAGCGAGAGCCCGATCCCCTGCAGCACACGGACGCGGCGCCCGGTGCGCGCCACGCCCTCGCTCACCGGACCCCCAGCGGCACCCGGGCCAGCGGCATCTCGGCCGGGATCGGCGCCGGCCGGCGACGCCGGGACAGCGGCAGGACGACCACCGCGAGCAGGAGGGTCGAGAGCGCGACCGACGGCAGCGTCGCGAGCGCGTGCAGCACCCCGGCGCGCGGGTCACCGAGCAACTGGCCGACGAGCGTGAACAGCAGGGGCGCGAGCGCGGCGGCGACTCCCCCGACGGCGATGCTGAGCAGCGTCGACTCGGCGACGTCCGCGGCGAGGAATCCGACGACCGCGCCGAGCAGACAGAGCACGAACGCCCACTGCCCCACCGGGTGGTCGGCGGGCGGGAGCAGGTCGAGCACCAGTCCGACGCCGAAGCCGGCGACGCCACCGGCCCGCGGTCCGCCGCGCAGCGCCACCGCCAGCACGGCCAACGCGGCCAGTTGCGGCTGCCCCGCGCCGGGCCACTCGAGCCGCGCGATCAGCGAGACCTGGGTCAGGGCGACGAGCAGACCGAGCAGACCGAGGCCGGTCAGCCGGAGCGCTCGCGCCGTCGCCGGGCTCACCGCTTCTCCTGAGGGGCAGTCGGCTGAGGGACGGTCACGATGCCGACCACGTCGAGCGCGGAGAGCTCGGCGTACGGGCGGACGAACGCCACCGGGGCCGGGCCGCCAGCACCCTGGATGTCGACGATCTCGCCGATCGGGATGCCGGCCGGGTAGGGCGCCCCACCGGGCGAGCCGAACGTCCGGACGTCCTGGCCGACCGCGAGGCGGGCGTTGGGGTTGAAGAGCCGAAGCCGCAGCAGGTCGCCGCCGGTGCCGTCGAGCGAACCGATCTGACCGGTGTCGGTCACCCGGACCCCGACCGTGACGATCGGGTCCGCGAGCAGGAGCACGGTGGAGGTCTTCTCGGTGACGGACAGGACCCGGCCGGCCAGGCCGGACGCGTTGAGCACCGCGGAGTCCACGACCACGCCGTGCGTGCTGCCGCGGTCGATCACGACCGTCCAGGAGTAGCCGTCGATCGCGTTCAGGGCGATGACGTGACCCGTCGTCAGGTTCGTTCCGGTCGCCGCGGCGATGTCGGCGAGCGCCTCGGACCGGTCGGCGTAGGTCCCCCGGGCGAGCGCGTCGCGGAGCTGGGCCTGGAGGGCGACGTTCTGCGCCGAGAGCTCCTCGATGCGCCGCGCGTCGGCGTTCGCCCCACCGAAAGCGCCCGCCACCCGGACGACGGGGTCGGTCACGGTCGTGGCGGCAGCCTGCAGCGGGCTCAGCACCGTCGCGGCGGCGCTGCGCACGGGATGCAGCGGCGACGACCCGTCTCCCGCCTGCGCGTCGATGCTGGCGAGGGCGAATGCCCCCACCAGCAGCGCGCCGAGCGTGACACGCGTCGCCGCGGTGTCGCGGACCATGAGCGACCTCGCGTCAGAAGCGGTGCTGGTACGGGTTGTGCGGTGCCATCACGGCCTGCAGCGCCTCGAACTCGTCCACACACTTGCCGGCGCCGAGCGCGACGCAGTCCAGCGGGTCGGACGCGATGACGACCGGCATCCCGGTCTCGTCCGACAGTCGCTGGTCCAGACCCCGCAGGAGCGCACCGCCGCCGGTGAGCATGATTCCCCGCTCCATGATGTCGGCGGCGAGCTCGGGCGGGCACGAGTCGAGCGTGTTGCGGACGGCGTCGATGATCGCCTGCACGGGCTCGGCGATCGCGTCGCGGACGTCCTCCGAGGAGACGACGATCGTCTTCGGCAGCCCGGTCACGAGGTCACGCCCACGGATCTCGGCGACCTCGGGGTTCGCCAGCGGCACGGCCGCGGCGAGCGTCATCTTGATCTCCTCGGCCGACCGCTCCCCGAGCATCAGCGAGTAGACCTTCTTGACGTGGTTGATGATCGCCTCGTCGAACTCGTCACCGGCGGTGCGGATCGACTGGGCGTTCACGATGCCGCCGAGGGAGATGATCGCGACCTCGGTCGTGCCGCCGCCGATGTCGACGACCATGCTGCCGGTCGCCTCGGCCACCGGGAGCCCGGCGCCGATCGCGGCCGCCATCGGCTCCTCGACGATGTGGACCTGGCGGGCACCGGCCTGGCTGGCGGCCTCGATGACCGCGCGGCGCTCGACGCCGGTGATGCCCGAGGGCACGCACACGACGACGCGCGGTTTCGCGAAGTAGCGCCGGCGGTGCACCTTCTGGATGAAGTAGCGGAGCATCCGCTCGGTGATCTCGAAGTCCGCGATGACGCCGTCGCGCAGCGGCCGGACGGCGACGACGTGCGCCGGGGTGCGGCCGATCATCTGCTTGGCCTCGGAGCCGACGGCGACGACCGCGCCCGTCATCGTGTTGATCGCGACGACGGACGGCTCGTTGAGCACGATGCCGCGGCCGCGGACGTAGACGAGCGTGTTCGCGGTGCCGAGGTCGACGCCGATGTCGCGGCCGACGAACTTGCTCATCGGCGAGGCCAGGGAGAACCCGCCGAGCGGGTTCCGCGCCGGGGTGGCCGGCCGGGGAGCCGGGACCTTCGCCTCCGGGGCGTCGTCGATGACGATCGTGCGTTCCGGGGCCAGTCCCGTCCCGGTGGGCGGTGTCTCGAGTGTGGTCATCAGACGAGCCTCCGGGGCGAGAGTGACGGGTGTGACAGGTGTGAAGCTATACCCCGTGTGAGGCGACGATAGCCATGCTCCGGTCAAGATCACGGCAGCGACGCGCGACGGCGCGGCGCTTCACAGCCACCCTTTCGGCGGCTGCCCGTTATGGCCCGGTTCGCCCCCCGCTTCCGGGCCCCATCCGGCCCGTCACCTGCGGGAACACCGGGCCGGGCCGGGGCACAAAAAAAGACCGGCCGCTCGTCGGACGAGCGGCCGGTCGGACAGTGCTGTGAGCGGGACCTCAGAGCTCCGGGAACCAGAGCGCGATCTCGCGGGCGGCGGACTCGGGGCTGTCCGAGGCGTGGATCAGGTTCTCCTGGTTGGACAGGGAGAAGTCGCCGCGGACGGTGCCGGGGGCGGCCTTGCGGCCGTCGGTCGCGCCGACGATGCCGCGGACGACGGTGATCGCCTCGTCGCCGGAGAGGATCAGGGCGACCAGCGGGCCGGAGGTGATGAACTCGCGGAGCTCGGGGTACCAGCCCTTCTCGACGTGCTCGGCGTAGTGCTGGTCGGCGAGCTGCTTGTCGACGGTCTGGAGCTTCATCGCCTCGATCGTGAAGCCCTTGGCCTCGAAGCGGGACAGGATCTGGCCCACCAGGCCGCGGCGCACGCCGTCCGGCTTGACGAGGACGAGGGTCTTCTCGGACACGCGGAACTCCTAGGCAAATGCGATTCGACAGTGCGCGGAACGCGGCGAGCCTATCCGCCGCCGCCCGGGTAGCCCTCGGCGACCATCCGCCCGATCCGGAGGGCGGCGATCCACAGCCCCCCGAAGATCAGGCCGAGGATCACCATCGCGGGGACGATCACCGCGGTGAGGAGCACGAGGACCTGCACGGCCCAACCGACCGGGATCCCGGCCGGCGACCGCAGCAGCCCGGTCGCGAGGACACACCCGAGCGCGAGCCCGCCCCCGACCGCGAGCGCAGCGCCCGAGGAGACGTCGTCGGACATCCGCGAGGCCACCAGCGCCCCGAAGAAGACGACCAGGCCCTCGAAGATCAGCACCACCGAGCACAGCCGGCGGGTCATCTTGATCCGCGAGGCCTCGGTCAGGCCGCGAGGCTCGTACTCGCCGCTCACGGCTGAGCCCTGGACCGCGCGCCCTGCGACGGAGTGCCCTTGAGCAGCTGCCGCGCCGCCCCGGCGAGCACCACCGACCCGGTGACGAGCACGCCGAGGCCCCCGAGGTCGTCCGCGCCGTCCTCGGCGAGGGCCACGGCGGCCTCGATCGCGTCGTCGAGCCGCGGGACGACCTCGACCCGGTCCTCGCCGAAGATCTCGACGGCCTGGGCCGCGAGCGCGTCGGCGTCCATGGACCGCGGGCCGGGGACCGTCGTGATGACGACCTCGGCCAGCACGGGTTCGAACGCGGCGAGGATCCCGCGGGCATCCTTGTCGGACAGGACGCCGAGGACGCCGATCAGCCGGGTGAAGCCGAAGTCGGTGCCGACCGCGGCGGCGGTCGCCTCCGCGCCGTGCGGGTTGTGCGCCGCGTCGAGGACGATCGTCGGCGAGCGGCGGACGACCTCCAGCCGTCCCGGCGAGCGGACGTCGGCGAAGCCGGTCCGCAGGACGTCGACGTCGAGCTCCCCGCGGCCCCCACCGAGGAACGCCTCGACGGCGGCGAGCGCGCAGGCCGCGTTGTGCGCCTGGTGCTCGCCGATCAGCGGCAGGAACAGCTCCTCGTACAGACCGCCGAGACCCTGGATCGCCAGCACCTGCCCGCCGACCGCGCCGAGTCGCCCGCGCAGCCCGAACTCCAGCCCCTCGCGCGCGACGGTGGCCTCGACCTCGGCCGCGCGGCGCAGCACGATCTCTGCGACCTCGACCGGCTGCTGGGCGAGGACGGCGAAGGCGTTGGCCTTGACGATCCCGGCCTTCTCCCCCGCGATGCCGGCGAGCGTGTCGCCGAGGTAGTTCACGTGGTCGATCGCGACCGGCATGACGACCGCGACCTGACCGTCCGCCACATTCGTGGCGTCCCAGGCGCCGCCCATGCCGACCTCGACGATCGCGACGTCGACCGGCGCCTCGGCGAACGCGGCGTAGGCAAGACCGACCATCACCTCGAAGTACGAGAGCCGCGGACCGCCCTCGGACTCCGACGTGGCGTCGACGAGGTCGAGGTAGGGCGCGACGTCGCGGTAGGTCTCGACGAAGCGCTCGGAATCGATCGGCTCACCGTCGAAGCAGATCCGCTCCCGCAGCGTCTCCAGATGCGGACTGGTGAACAGCCCGGTGCGCAGACCGAACCCGCGCAGCAGCGACTCGATCATCCGCGCCGTGCTGGTCTTGCCGTTGGTCCCGGTGATGTGGATGACCGGGTACGCGGTCTGCGGGTCACCGAGCAGGTCGGTCAGCGCTCGGATCCGGTCCAGGCTCGGTTCGAGCTTCGACTCCGGCCACCGGGTGAGCAGCGCCGCCTCGATCTCGGCGACGCTCAGCTCCCCTGCGGGCGAGGTCACGACGCGGGCAGGGCGTCGAGCTGACCCTGGATACGGGCGACGTCCGCCTCGGCGTTCTCCTTACGGCCGCGGATCTTCGCGATGACCGGCTCGGGCGCCTTCGCGAGGAAGTCGGCGTTGGCGAGCTTCGCGTCGGCCGCCTCGATCTCCTTGCGCGCGGCCGCGAGGTCCTTCTCGAGCCGGGCACGCTCGGCCGCGACGTCGATCGCGCCGGAGAGGTCCAGCTCGACGACCGCACCCTTGCGCTCGAGCGTCGCGCCAGCGGTGAAGCCGTCCTCGGGCTCGGTGAGGCGGGTCAGCGCGCGCACCTGGTCGGCGTGCTCGGCCAGACCCGGGACGCTCCCGTCGCAGGTGATGCGCGCGGCCACCTTCTTCGACGGCGGGACACCCTGGTCGGACCGGAAGCGGCGGATCTCGGTGACGAGGTCCTGCACCGCGGAGATCTGGGCCTCGGCGTCGGCGTCGGCGCAGGAGGCGTCCGCGGTCGGCCACGGGGCGATGACGATCGACTCGCCACCGGTCAGCGTCGTCCAGAGCTGCTCGGTGACGAACGGGATCACCGGGTGCAGCAGCTTGAGCAGGACGTCGAGGGTGTGGCCGAGCACCGCGCGGGTGGTCTCCGCCTCCGCCCCGCCTCGCGCGAGCGGGGCCTTGGCGAGCTCGAGGTACCAGTCGCAGAACTCGTCCCACACCAGGTGGTAGAGCGCCTCGGTGGCCTTGGCGAACTCGTAGTCCTCGTAGAACGCGTCGACCTCGGCCACGGTGGCGTGCAGCCGCGAGAGCATCCACCGGTCGGCCGGCGAGAGCTGCTCACGCGGCGGCACGGCGGTTGCGACGGTGGCGCCGTTGATCAACGCGAACCGGGTCGCGTTCCAGAGCTTGTTGCAGAAGTTGCGCGAGCCGGCAACCCAGTCCTCACCGATGGGCGCATCGGTGCCGGGGTTGGCCCCGCGGGCCAGGGTGAAGCGCAGCGCGTCGGAGCCGTAGGCGTCCATCCAGTCGAGCGGGTCCACGGCGTTGCCGAAGGACTTGCTCATCTTCTTGCCGAACTGGTCGCGCACCATGCCGTGCAGGCCGATGGTGTGGAACGGGATGTCGCGACCTGACGGGGCGTCATCCTTCATCGCGTACAGTCCGAACATCATCATCCGGGCGACCCAGAAGAAGAGGATGTCGTAGCCCGTGTACAGCACGGAGTTCGGATAGAACTTCGCGAGCTCCGGCGTGCGCTCCGGCCAGCCGAGGGTGGAGAACGGCCACAGGCCGGAGGAGAACCAGGTGTCGAGGACGTCCTCGTCCTGGGTCCAGCCCTCGCCGCTCGGCGGCTCCTCGTCGGGTCCGACGCAGACGACCTCGCCGTTCGGGCCGTACCAGACCGGGATCCGGTGGCCCCACCACAGCTGGCGAGAGATGCACCAGTCGTGCATGTTGTCGACCCACGCGAACCAGCGCGGCTCGAGCTCCTGGGGGTGGATCTTCACGCGGCCGTCGCGGACGGCGTCGCCGGCGGCCTGAGCCAGCGGGCCGACGTTGACGAACCACTGCAGGCTCAGGCGCGGCTCGACCACGGTCTTGCAGCGCGAGCAGTGCCCGACCGAGTGCAGGTACGGCCGCTTCTCCGCGACGATGCGGCCCTCGGCGCGCAGCGCGGCGACGACGGCCGGGCGGGCCTCGAAGCGGTCCATGCCCTGGAAGGGGCCGTGCGCGGTGACGGCCGCGGCCTCGTCCATGATCGTGATCGAGGGCAGGTTGTGCCGCTGCCCGATCGCGAAGTCGTTCGGGTCGTGCGCCGGCGTCACCTTGACGGCGCCGGTGCCGAACTCGGGGTCGACGTGCTCGTCGGCGACGATCGGGATCTGACGCCCGGTCAAGGGCAGCTCGACGGTCGTGCCGATCAGGTGCCGGTACCGCTCGTCGTCGGGGTGCACGGCCACCGCGGTGTCACCGAGCATCGTCTCGGCGCGGGTGGTGGCCACGACGATCGAGGCGTCCCCGTCGCCGTAGCGGATCGAGACGAGCTCGCCCGGGTCCTCCTGGTGCTCGACCTCGATGTCCGAGAGCGCGGTCCGGCAGCGTGGGCACCAGTTGATGATGCGCTCGGCGCGGTAGATCAGCTCGTCGTCGTAGAGCCGCTTGAACATCGTCTGGACGGCCTTGGACAGGCCCTCGTCCATCGTGAAGCGCTCCCGCTCCCAGGCGACGCCGTCGCCGAGGCGCTTCATCTGGCCCAGGATCTTGCCGCCGGACTCGGCCTTCCACTCCCAGACCTTCTCCACGAACGCCTCGCGGCCGAGGTCGTGGCGGGAGATGCCCTCCTTGGCCAGCTCGCGCTCGACGACGTTCTGGGTCGCGATGCCGGCGTGGTCCATGCCGGGCAGCCACAGGGCCTCGTAGCCCTGCATCCGGCGGCGGCGCACCAGGGCGTCGATGAGCGTGTGCTCGAACGCGTGACCGAGGTGCAGCGACCCGGTCACGTTCGGCGGCGGGATGACGATGCAGTACGCGGGCTTGTCCGAGTTCGCGTCGACCTCGAAGTACCGCGCGTCCACCCACCGCTGGTACAGCGGCCCCTCTACCTCCGCCGGCGTGTAGCGGGTCGGGAGGTCAGCGGCAGCGCGGGTGGTCTGGTCAGTCACGCGCGGAAGTCTACGGAGCGGGAGCCGCGCGGTCCGAACCGATATCCCCAGGCAGGATGGGGTGCGTGACCACGCTCGACTATTCACCCGCCGCCACCCGGACCGATCTGCTCGCCCCGTCCGTCGCCGCCGCCGTCGCCGCCTGGGCCGGGAGCACCCCCGTCGAGGAGATCCGGGTCGCCGAGATCGACCCCGAGCTCGCCGACACGGCGGCGTTCTGCGCCGCCTACGACGAGCCCCTGGCCGAGTCCGCGAACTGCGTCGTGGTCCACGGCCGCCGCGGCGAGACCGTGACCCCCGTCGCCTGCCTCGTCCTCGCGACCACCCGGGCCGACGTCAACGGGCTGGTCCGCAAGCATGTGAACGCCCGGAAGGCCTCCTTCGCCCCGATGGAGGAGGCCGTCGCCGACACCGGGATGGAGTACGGCGGGATCACCCCGCTCGGCCTCCCGGAGTCCTACGTCCTCCTCGTCGACCCCGCCGTGGTCGCGAGCCCCCGCGTCGTCATCGGCAGCGGGCTGCGCCGGTCGAAGATCTGCCTCCCCGGCTCCGCCGTCGCCGAGATCCCCGGCGCGACCGTCCTCCCCGGCCTCGGCCTCCCCGTCCCCTCCTGACGGCCACCGCCGTGTCAATAAAGGGGGCTCTCCTGACTGATCCGTGGGTCATCGGCCAGGCAGAGCGGGGCGGTGGCCGCCGAG